>DASVBB010000131.1:0-34168 GCA_036376045.1 Nitrospira sp. | reverse complement strand
GGGCGATGGATTTGCCAAGCGAGGTCTTGCCGACACCGGGCGGGCCGACGAAGCACAAGATCGGCCCCTTCATTTTTTCTTTGAGCTTCCTGATGGCGAGATACTCCAGGATGCGCTCCTTGACCTTTTCCAGATCGTAGTGGTCTTCATTGAGCACTTTATGTGCCGCCCGGAGGTCGAGGTTGTCCTTGGATTTTTTCGACCAGGGCAGCTCCACCATCCATTCGAGATAGGTGCGGACGGTCGCCGACTCGGCGGTATCCGGATGCATCTTCTCGAGCCGTTTAAGCTGTTTCTCCGTTTCCTTCAGTACTTTTTCAGGCATCTTGGCGTCTTTCACGCGTTTGCGGAATTCCGCCACCTCTTCGGCCCGTTCGTCCAACTCACCGAGTTCCTTCTGGATGGCCTTCAGCTGCTCGCGCAGGAAGTATTCGCGCTGGGTCTTGTCCATCTCCCCCTTGGCCTGAGCCTGGATCTTCTGCTGCATCGAGAGGACTTCGATCTCCTTGGCCAGGATCTCGCTGATCTGCCGCAGACGCTTGAGCGGCTCGGTGATCTCCAGCACCGACTGCGTCACTTCGACTTTGAGACCCAGATTGGAGGCAATCATGTCAGCGAGGCGGCCGGGATCTTCCAGGTTTTCGATGACCACCATCACGTCCGGGATCAGCACCTTGCCGAGGCTCACGATCCGTTCGATCTGTTCCTTGACGGTTCGCATGACCGCTTCGCTCTCGAGCGTGGAAGCCGCGGCTTTGGCCTCGTTGATTTTGTCGATGCGCACGGAATAATACGGGTCGGTCTGGATGTACCCGGAAATTTTGGCTTTGGAGAGACCTTGGACGAGAATCTTGATCCGTTCATCGGGCAGCTTCAGCATCCGCATAATGATGCCGACGGTGCCGATTGCATGGATATCGTCTGGAGTGGGGTTCTCGACGTCCAGGGCCTTTTGCGTGGCCAGGAAGATCATCCGGTTGCCCGCCAGCGCGGCCTCGATGGCCTTGATCGACATCTCGCGGCCGACGAACAGCGGCAGCACCATATAGGGAAACACGACGATGTCCCGCACCGGCAGTAGCGGCAGCTGGTCGGGAATTTCGACGTTTTGAGGCGGCGTCAGGTCTTGTTCGATCGATTCGCTCATCGGGGTGCTCTCACGGCTGCCGTTGAATTGTACGTCGACACAGAACGGATGCGATGGCTAGGCTCTGCTGGTGCGGCGATGTTCCCCGGCCGACTCGGTGCGACTTCGAAGGTACTCGGCGAAGTCTGCGCCTAATGACGGGTTTTTCAGTGCAAATTCGACGGTCGCGATGAGAAATCCAAGCTTGTCCCCGGCGTCGTAGCGGTTGCCTTTGATCTCGAGCGCATACATGGGGGAGTGCTTGGCCAACTCCCTCAGGGCGTCGGTGAGCTGGATCTCTCCGTTTTTCCCCGGCTTCGTCTTTCGCAAAATCGGAAAAATTTCAGGAGGCAGCACATACCGTCCGATGACGGCCAGATTGGACGGCGCGTCGGAAGGGGCGGGCTTTTCAACCAGATCCACCACCTTATAGAGGCCATCAGATAGGCGCTCCGGAGAAATGATGCCGTAACGGTTCACTTCCTGATGAGGCACTTCTTGAATGCCGAGGACCGCGCCGCTGCGCTTCTTGTAGGTATGCACCAGTTGTGCAAGAGCTGGCACGGAGGCATCGATGATTTCATCGCCCAGCATGACGGCAAAGGGTTCGTCGCCGATCAGATGTTGTGCGCAGAGCACAGCATGTCCGAGGCCCAAGGCTTCCGACTGTCTCACGTAACAGAAATTTGCCAGATTGGAGATGTGCCGGATCTGACTGAGCAGTTGACCTTTCCCGTTGCCTTTAAGATTTTCCTCCAATTCGACGGAGCGATCAAAATGATCTTCGATGGCGCGCTTGCCACGCCCTGTGATCACGATGATGTCTTCGATGCCCGACGCCACCGCTTCTTCCACTGCATACTGAATGAGCGGCTTGTCCACCAACGGAAGCATTTCCTTGGGGGAGGCCTTCGTGGCAGGAAGGAACCGTGTCCCGAGGCCGGCGGCAGGGAGAATCGCTTTGCGAACTTCGGCACGCGACATACGGCGATAGTATGTGATGGGGTAGGTGATGTCAAGGAATCGCCCATCTCCTCGGCGCGACCAAATTCGGACCAGATCTGCTTTACATTAAAGCACTTGCCCCATATAATCCGGGAGTTTTTACGCAGGTTCGTGGCGGATGCTCCAACGCTGCATGCGTAGGCATCTCACGTCAGTTGACCTTCATTGCCGCTATCATCCATGGCTCCCGGTCGAGTGCAGCTGCGGGGCTCAGGTGAAGGGCATTCTGTTCCCCGTAATCGAGGCCTTTGGATGGGATTGGTTTATTCTGTGGTCCGCTCTGGAGCCCGGTACGAGTGACGGAGGTGTCTTCCCTACAGCGTCCCTGCTGGTTGTTGGTGATGCTGGTCCTGGTCTTCGTCGTCGCCGGCCCTGTGCGTGAGGCGCAGGCACAAACTCCGACGGCCAAGGTGGCCTCGATCGATATCCGCGGCAACAAGAAGATCGAGCTTCCGGCGATTCAAGGACGGTTGACCTTGAAGCCGGGCGATCCCTATACCCCCGAGAACATGCGGGGCCAGATCAAAATCCTGTATGAAACCGGCTATTTCGAGGACGTGCAGGTCGAAACCGAGTCGGTACCGGATGGGATCGCGCTGACTTTCATCGTCCTGGAGAAGCCGTTCATCACGGAAATTGTCTTTGACGGGAACGAAGAATTGAGCGACGACAAGCTCAAAGAAAAAATTACGATTAAAAGCCAGGCGTTTCTGGATCAGCAGCAGGCCAAGGAAAGCGCGGAAAAAATCCGCCTCGCGTATCAGGAAGACGGCTATTTCAGTGCCGAGGTTATTCCCATCGTGCAGACGCTGGACGAAGACCGGAAGCGGCTCACGTTTTTTGTCAAAGAAGGGGAAAAGGCCAAAGTCAAGACCGTCAACTTCGAAGGCATGCGGGCAGCGACCAAGAGCGAGGTGTTCAAGGTCACGGCAACGCGCGAGTGGGTGCCCTGGTACGGCCTGTTCACTCGGTTGACGCTGCCGTCAATTCTGTCCGATGCGGGCGTCCTGAAGCGCGAGGAAATGAACAACGACGTCGAGCGGATCAAGGAAGTATTGCTCAACAAAGGCTATCTCAACGCGCAGGTGGGTTTGCCGTCGGTCGAGCTGAGCGAAGACAAAAAATGGTTTGTCGTCACCTACGCCGTCTCAGAAGGAGAGCCCTTCACCGTCTCCGAGGTCGGGTTCCGCGGCAATACGGTCTTTGAAGAACCTGAATTGCGCGACAAAATGAAGCTCAAGGCGGGAGAAATTTTTCAACGCCAGAAAATCCGGGATGAAATTACCCGCCTGACCGACCTGTATGGCAGCAAAGGCTATGCCTTTGCCGACGTCGTGCCCAACGTGAATCCGAACCCCGAAGAGCGCACCGCCTCCATCGTGCTCAACATCAAAGAAGGCGAGATGATGCGCATCCGGCAGATCAATATCAACGGCAACGACAAGACAAAAGACAACGTCATCCGCCGGGAGTTGCGCGTCGACGAGCAAGACGTCATCGACACTCCGTCGCTCAAGCGGAGCTTTCAGCGTCTCAACAACCTGAATTTTTTCGAAACCGTCGAAATTCTTCCTCAGCAGGTCGAGGCCGACAAAGTGGACCTCAACGTCCGGGTCAAGGAAAAACCGACCGGACAGTTCAGCATCGGCGGCGGGTTCAGTACACTGGACAAACTCGTGGCCATTGCCGACATCACCGAGGGGAATCTGGGCGGCAATGGGTGGATGGGCCGCATCCGCGGGCAGTTGGGCCAGCAACGGACCCTCGGTTTGATCACGTTCCGGAATCCGTATTTGAACGACTCGTTGACCTCGATGCAGATCGACGTGTACCGCAGCATGACAAATTACGTGACGTACTTCGAAAAAAAAGGGGGCGCGAGCCTCACGTTTGGACGGTGGCTGTCCGAGTATGTGAGCGGGAGCATCAGCCTCGTGGCGGAGCAGCTCAATTTTACGGATCCCAATGGCACCTGCGCTGCCAGTCCAACCCTGTTCGTCTGTCAACAGCTGGGGGACCAGACCACGACGGGATTCCGGACCTCGCTGGCCCGCGACACCCGGGACTATTACCTCGACCCTCGAACCGGCACGCGCACGAGCGTAGGATTCGACTTCGGAACCCCGTACCTGGGCGGCACGAACAATTTCTACAAATACTATCTCGACGCCGTGAAATACACGCCCCTTCCCTTCGATACCAGATTTGCCCTCCGTGGTCGATTTGGAGAAGCCAAAGGGCTCAATGACAAGCCGGTTCCCCTCACCGAACTCTTTTTCGTCGGTGGTATTAATACGATGAGGGGCTTTGTGTTCGGCCGAGCGGGACCTGTCGATCCGGTCACGGGGTCACTGCTTGGAGCCGCGAAGGAATTGATTTTCAATAACGACTTCATATTTACGATTTCTCAGGAGGCCAAGCTAAATGGGGTGATTTTCTTCGACTACGGAAAAGGATTCGGCGCAGACGAGTCGCTCTCTTTCAATCTGCGGTCGGCGGCTGGCATTGAAGGGCGCTGGATTTCGCCCTTCGGTCCACTTCGCGCGGCCTACGGGATCAATCTGAATCCGCGCGAAGGCGAGCGAAAAGGCGTGTTCGAGTTCACGATCGGGTCGTTGTTCTAAGGTGGCGGCGATGCAAAAATTCGCAGCGGGTCGCGTCATGTGGGTGTTCGCATTGGCGGCGTGGATGGTCACGGCGGCCGGATGCGCCGGCGGCGCCAAGATCGAAGGGAAGATCGGTCTGATGGATCCTTCCCGCGTGTTGAACGACTCCAATGCCGGGAAGAAGGCGAAGGATTCGCTGACGGCCTTCTCCAAGAACCGCCAGGCACTGATCGAGATGGAGGAGAAGGAGCTGCGCCGGATGGAGGAGGATTTCATCAAGCAGGCCAGCGTCCTCAGCCCGGCAGCCAAGAGCGAACGGGAGCAGGTGTTCAGACGCCGTATGGCGGAGTATCAGCAAAAAGCGGGGGAACTGAATCGAGAAGTACAGGAAAAGCAAAAGGATGTCCTCGAAGCGTTCCGTGATAAAGTGGAGGCCGTCGTGGCCAAAGTGGCCAAGCGCAATGGGTTGCAAGTGGTCATCGACAAAGGCAAAGGCGGGCCTGCCATTTATGGCGCCGAAGAACTGGATATCACGACGCAGGTCATCGAAGAATTCAACAAGGAGTATCCGTGACCCATCGCATCGACCCGTGGTGGAGGAGACAATCCATGAGAAGGTACACGTTCGTCTGTCTGGCGACGCTAGGTTCGCTGGGGTTCTTGTCGTCGATCGCGCTGGGAGCGGACGCGATGAAAGTCGGCGTCATGGACCAGCAGCTCGTCATTGAGCGGTCCAAGGCCGGGAAGCGGGCGCTGGACGAACTCAAGGCCTATTCGGCGACCCGGCAGAAGATCATCAATTCCGACGATCAGGAGCTGAAGGAGCTGGAGCAATCGATTCAGGAGGCGAAACTCAGCGAAACCGCGAAGCAGGAAAAACAAACACAGTTCCAGGCCAAGCTCGAAGCGTATCAGCGCCGTCTGGCGGACTTCAATCGGGAGATCCAGCAAAAGCAGCGAGAAACGGTGCTTGAATACATGAAGAAAGTCCAGGATGCGGCGCAGGTCGTTGCGCAACGGGAAGGGTACGTTGCGGTCATCGATCGGGGCAGCGAAACCGCGATCCGCATCGTGATCTACTATCAGCACGGATTGGACGTGACGGATCTTGTGGTGAAGGAATTTGACAAGCAGAACAAGTGAGCGATGCTGAAAATGGCGTGTAGGCATGGCGGGTCCTGCTCTGCTCCGGCGAGTGTTCAAGCCGCATGGCTTGTCAGCGCTCGGCTGTGCAACTTGGTCCATTCCGGACTGCGTCCGAACGGACCTGCGAACAGTGCTCGCCGTCGCTACAGCGACCGCGCTTCCGGGCCATGCGATCCCTCGCAAGTCGCAGGCAAGACCCGCCATTTCTCTCATCGAGGGAGAGGAGAAAGAAGAGGTCGTAGTTACCAGGAGGTTTCGCGATGGCCGTGATGGAACAAGCCGAGATCCAAGCGCTCCTGCCGCATCGCTATCCGTTTTTGCTCGTCGATCGCGTGTTGGAACTCGAACCGGACCGGCGCATCGTCGGCATCAAGAATGTGACGGCCAATGAGCCGTTTTTCCAAGGCCACTTCCCTGGACGTCCGGTCATGCCCGGTGTGCTGATCCTCGAAGCCATGGCGCAGGTCGGCGGGCTCCTCGCGTTCAAATCCTTGGGCCCTACCAGCAAACCGGTGGTGTACTTGACCGGCGTCGACGGGGCCAAGTTCCGGAAGCCGGTTGTGCCGGGGGACAGGATCCGCTTCGAAATCGACGTGCTGAAAAAACGGTCACCGTTCTGGAAGATGGCAGGGAAGGCGTACGTCGAAGCCGAATTGGTATGCGAAGCGGAAGTCACCGCCATGGTGACGGAAGAAAAAGCGTGAGAAACGTCACGCATCATTAAGCCCTGGAGGTATCGCGTGCAAATTGATCCCCATGCCATTGTCCACCCCAAGGCGAAGTTGGCGGACGACGTCGTCGTCGGACCGTTTTGTGTGGTGGGAGAACACGTGACGATTGGCAAAGGCACAAGGCTGTTGTCGCACGTGACGGTGGAGGGATGGACGGACATCGGCGAGCGGTGCGAACTGCACCCGTTCGTCTCCATCGGCGGCCCGCCCCAGCATCTCGGATACAAGGGGGAACCGACGAAAGTGGTGCTGGGCGACGACAATGTCTTTCGCGAATATGTGACCGTCAACCGTGCAACGGTGCAGGGCGGCGGCGTGACCTCGATCGGCAACAAGAATTTTCTTATGGCCTACTGCCACGTCGCGCACGATTGCCGGCTGGGCAACTCCCTGATTATGGCGAACGCGGCCAGCCTGGCTGGACACATCACGATCGGCGACCATGCCATCATCGGCGGCTTGTCCGGCATCCATCAATTCGTCCGAATCGGCGCCTATTCCATGGTCGGTGGTTGCTGTGCGCTCGGGCAGGACCTGCCGCCCTTCATGCGGGCAGCGGGCGGCTATCGGGCCAGGATGTATGGGCTCAATTCCGTTGGCCTACGGCGCCACGGGTTCTCCCCCGACCGGGTCGCGGTCCTCAAGCGGGCGTATGACATCCTCTTCCGATCGGGGCATCGCACGGCCGAAGCCGCTCGGCTGGCCAAGGCGGAGTTCGGCGATCAGCCGGATGTGATGGCGGTCCTGGCCTTCCTCGAAGGCACCAAGCGGGGGATTTGCCGATCGATGGGTAAGGACGAAGACGACGAGGAATAGTCCATGGCGCAGGCGCCTCAGGTCGGCAGCGGCGAACGGCTGGGCCTCATAGCCGGCAACGGCCGGTTTCCGATCATCTTCGCGGATAACGCACGAAAACTTGGTTACCACGTGTCCGCCGTGGCGCATGAGGGAGAAACCGATCCCGACTTGGCGAATCATGTCGACTGCATCCATTGGATCAAGATCGGCCAGCTCAACAAACTGATCAACGCGTTCAAGAACGACCAGGTGCACCAGGCGGTCATGTTGGGCGGGATCAAGAAGACGCACGTCTTCACCACCGTTCGCCCGGATTTCCGCGCCCTGGCGCTGGCCGCCCGGCTGGCGCTGTGGAAGGACGACGATATTCTCCGTGAAATCGCCAAGGAGTTGGAGAAGGAAGGGATCACGATCTGCGAATCCACATTCGGCCTTGAGGGCATTCTGGCCGACGAAGGTCCGTTGACCGCGCGGGTTCCGAGCGAAAAAGAGTGGGAGGACGTCCGGTACGGATGGGAGGTGGCCCACGACATCGGCCGGCTCGATATCGGCCAATGTGTCATCGTCAAGGACCGCGTGGTGGTGGCGGTCGAAGCGGTCGAAGGGACCGACGAAGCGATCAAACGCGGCGGCCACCTCGCGAAAGACGGTGCCGTCGTCGTCAAGCGATGCAAACCTCAGCAAGATCTACGCTTCGATCTGCCGGCCATCGGCCCGCGGACGATCGAGATCATGGCATCGGTGAACGCGTCGGTTCTCGCCGTGGAGGCTGGCCGTACCATCATCATCGACCGCGATTTGACGCTCCAGAAAGCGCAGTCGTCGCGTATCGCGGTGGTCGGCATCGTCAAGCCACCTTCCCAGAGTGGAGGAGCATAAGCCCGTGACACCATTGCGGGCAGGGGTGATCGGGGTCGGGCACCTCGGCCAGCATCATACCCGCCTCTACGCGTCGCTTCCCGCTTCCCGCTTGGTCGGCGTGGTCGATCAATCGGGCGAGCGGGCACGAATGATTGCGGACAAACACGGCGCCAAAGTCTTCCGCTCGATCGACGAGTTACTGGACCATATCGATGTCGTCAGTATCGCGGTGCCCACGTCGGCGCACTACGATGTCGCAAAAACCTGCTTACAAGCCGGTAAACACGTCCTGGTCGAAAAGCCCATCGCGGTCACCTCCACCGAAGCCCACGAATTGGTGCAACTGGCCGAGCAACGCGGCTGCAGGCTCCAGGTCGGGCACAGTGAACGATTCAATCCGATCATGCAGGTCATGCGGCCGCACATCGGGCGGCCGGTCTTCGTCGAGTGCCATCGTCTCAGCAGTTTCACGGATCGGGGTACGGACGTGGACGTGATTCTTGATCTGATGATTCACGACCTCGATATGGTGCTGTCCTTCAACCCCGGTGCCGTCGAAGACGTGCAGGCCGCGGGTGTGCCGGTCCTCTCGTCGACCATCGATATCGCCAACGCGCGCATCCAGTTTGCGAGCGGCTGTGTCGCCAATTTGACGGCGAGCCGGGTCTCGACGAACAAGATGCGGCGACTCCGGTTGTTTCAGCGGGACAATTATCTTTCGATCGACTTTCACACCAGGCAAGGGATGATCTGCCGTCGTGAGGCAGGCACGGGCGTGCGCCCGTCGATCGTCATGGAGCAGCTGCGGGGGAGCGAGGAGGAGCCGCTGAAACTTCAGCTCGAATCGTTTCTCGCCGCCGTCGCGTCGAGAACCCGTCCGGTCGTCTCGGGGGAGGATGGCGCCGCGGCGTTAGACCTCGCCCATCGCGTCCTGGAGGCCATCGAGCGATTCATCAGGCGGAATGAAGGCAATGCTGCTGCGTCGGCGTTATCCTGACCCCCGGGTCCGTCCATGCCACGAATCTTGATTATCACCGGTGAAGCCTCGGGAGATCTCCACGGCGCTCATTTAGCCAGAGCGATTGCCGCCCGTGATCCGAGTGCCCAGCTGGTCGGCATCGGCGGGCCTGGCATGAGGGCGGCCGGCGTCACCATGATACCGGGCGTGCCGCAATTGGACCTCGTCGGGCTAGTGGGACTCTCCGCTGTCCGTGCGATCATCCAGCGGGTGCTCGCGGTCCGGCGCGTGCTGAAAGCCGAGCCATGGGATCTCGTCGTCTTCATCGATAACCCGGGACTGAATATGCGTTTGGCGCGCATGGCTAAGGCTGCGGGACGCCGGGTGCTCTATTACATTGCACCACAAATATGGGCGTGGCGACCGGGACGCATGAAGTGGATTCAAGAACGAGTCGACCACGTCGTGGTGATACTCCCGTTTGAGCCGGATCTCTACAAACGTGCCGGCGTCCGCTGCACCTTCGTCGGTCATCCCTTGCTCGACTCGGTAGCGCCTGAATACGATCGTAATGCGCTTCGCCGTCGATTTAACTTGGAGGATTCGGCTCCGGTGATCGGACTGTTTCCCGGAAGCCGAGTGGCGGAAGTCAGCATGCTGCTCCCCATCCTCCTCGAGACCGCGAGGCGCCTGGCAGCGAATGACCCGAAAACGCAGTTTGTCCTAGCGCAGGCCTCTACGATTGACGATAATCTGCTTCACGCGCTGCTACAGCGCAGCTCCGTGTCCGTCACGGTGGTGAAGGATCAGGCCAGTGAAGTGATGGCGGCCTCCGATCTGCTGTTGGTCGCGTCAGGCACTGCTACGCTTCAGGCGGCAGTCGTCGGCACACCGATGGTCCTGCTCTATAGGACGACGCTGCCGACGTACTGGATCGCTCGTTGCCTAGTTCAAGTAAAATGGATCGGGCTGGTGAACCTTGTCGCCGGCCGCTCCATCGTGCCCGAGCTCATTCAAGACGAGGCAACGGCCGAGCGGCTATGGCAGGAAGCGCGCCGTCTTCTGACCGATCGGCACGCGTATAATGATATGAAAGGCGGATTGCGGGAAGTTCGGGGCTTGCTCGGTGAACCGGGCGCCTCCGGTCGGGCCGCCGAAGTGGTGCTGGCAGAATGTCGAGCGTAGACCGACTCATACGGCTGGTTCGATATCTCAAACCCTACCGGGTTCGGTTGGGGGCGGCATTCGTGTGCTCTGCGCTGGTCGCCGCGCTCTCCGGGGCGTACGCCTGGCTGGTCAAACCGGTTCTCGACGAAATTTTCATCAACAAGAATGAAACGCTCCTGCTCATTTTGCCGGTGGCGCTGTTTGCCGTGTCGGTGCTCAAGAGCGCCTTCAGCTACGGCCAGAATTATCTCATGAACTATGTCGGTAATCAGGTCATCACCGACATCCGACAGGAACTGTTCGGAAAAATGGTACGGTTGCCGGTGTCGTACCATGACGCCAATACCTCTGGACGCTTGGTGTCCCGAGTGATCAACGACGTGACCTTGATGGCGAACGCGATCGCCGGGGTGCTCAAGGACGTCTTTCAGCAGGGGCTGACGTTTCTCGCCATGCTGGGGGTGATTTTTTATCAGAATTGGAAGCTTGGCGGCATGTCCATCATCGTCATTCCCCTGGCCGTCGTGACCATGATGCGAATGGGGAAGCGGCTGCGCGCGCTGGGAAAGAGCGGCCAGGAGCAAATGGGAGACATGGCCTCTACTCTGCAGGAAACGCTGTCCGGCATCCGCATGGTGAAGGCCTACGGGCGGGAAACGGCTGAAGCGGAGCGGTTCAGAGAGAGCAACAGAGCGTTTCTCAGTACGACGATGAAGGCCATCCAGGTGTCCTCGTTGGGCTCTTCCCATATCGAGGTGATCGGCGTGGTGGGCGTGGCGGTCATTATCTGGTACGGCGGCTCGCTCGTTATCAGCGGGGACATGACGCCGGGAGCATTCTTTTCGTTTTTGGCGGCGATGTTCATGGTCTTTACGCCTCTCCGCCGGCTGTCCGGCTCCAACAACACCATCCAGCAAGCCTTGGCGGCGGCCGAGCGCGTCTATGGCGTCATCGACCTGGAAACCGAACAGGAGACCGATCGAGGCCAACTGGTGATGCCGCCCATTGCGCGGTCAGTCGTCTATCAGGATGTGACGTTTCTCTACGAAGGTCAGACGGTTCCCGCATTGTCGGACGTGGATCTGGTGATTCAAGCCGGTCAGATGGTGGCGGTCGTCGGCAGCAGCGGAAGCGGGAAAACGACGTTGGCCAATCTGCTTCCGCGGTTCTACACGCCGACGGCGGGGGCGGTGCTGGTCGATGGTGTCGATATCCAATCGTTCACGCTGGCCTCGCTACGGGCTCACATCGGCATCGTGTCTCAGGAAGTGGTCCTGTTCGACGATACCGTTTATAACAATATCGCCTTCGGACGACAGCAGGCGACGGAGGCGGAAGTGATCCAGGCGGCCAAACTGGCGTATGCGCATGAGTTCATCGAACGCCTTCCTCAGGGATATACCACCATGGTCGGCGAGAGGGGCATCAAGTTGTCGGGAGGCGAGCGCCAGCGGTTGGCGATTGCCAGAGCCATTCTTCGCGATCCGCCCTTGCTCATTCTGGACGAGGCGACGTCGGCGTTGGACACCGAGTCGGAACGAGTCGTCCAACTGGCGTTGTCCAACCTCATGGCGCACCGGACGACCCTGGTGATTGCCCACCGTCTTTCGACGGTGCAACGGGCGGACCGGATCGTCGTCATGGATCGGGGCACCATCGTCGAAACGGGCACGCATGATGAGCTCTTGCTGCGTGGCGGTCACTACCAGCGGCTCCATGCGCTTCAATTCCAGGATGTGCCGAATGGGTAGCCGGTGGCTGGAACCGTTGGAGCGTTGGATGAAGCTCGCCGTGCTTCCGCCGGCCGGTGCCACGGTGATTCGGGCACTGGGACGGTCCATGCGGATTGATACACGCGGCCATGAGGATGTCGACCGGCTGTACCGGGAAGGGAAGCGGGTCATCATCGCCTTCTGGCATGCCCGTCAGCTCATGATGCCGTTGACCTACCGGGGAACGCTCGCCCATATTCTGATCAGTCAGCATCAGGACGGTGAGATCATTGCGCGCATCGTTGAACGGTTCGGGTTTCGGGCGGTTCGCGGATCCAGTACCAGAGGAGGCGTCGAAGCCCTGCGCGAATTGATACGACTGGGCCGTTCCGGAGTCGATCTTGTCGTCACCCCTGACGGACCGCAGGGGCCGCCGCAGGTCGTCAAGATGGGCGTGATCCAGCTCGCCCGGGCCGCGAGGCTTCCCATCATTCCCCTGGCGTTCAGTTGCTCAAAAAAAAACTCTTCGCGAGTTGGGATCGTTTCATGGTGCCGTATCCCTGGTCGCGCGGCCTCTTCCTGTGGGGGCCGCCCTTGTGGGTCCCCCAGGAAGCGGAGGCATCGGAGTTGGAAGCCAAACGCCTCGAGCTGGAAGCGGCCTTAAATGCTCTGACCGCTCAAGCCGATGAGGCGTTCGCCCGGCCCTCGTCGTGTGGGTAAACGATCGATTGTTCTTTCTTGTCGCCCGATGTGGACCATCCTATACAATGGGCTGCTGCTCCTTGCGTCACCGGTGATTTTCGCCATTCTCCTTGCCAAGCCGCGCTGCCGGCGGGGATTTGCGCAACGGTTCGGCTTCAGGGCGCCCGACATTCGGCCTGATCACCGGCCGTTGATCTGGGTGCACGCAGTGTCGCTGGGTGAAGTGGTGGCGATCACGCCGCTGGTTCGCGAACTCCACCGTCGACATCCCGACTATCGCTTTGCGGTCTCCACCGCGACCGAGACCGGACGCGACGCCGTCGAACAGCGGCTCTCAGACATCGCCGAACATGTGTATGCTCCGCTGGATTTTTCATGGGCCGTCTCGCGGACGATCGACCGCCTGCGGCCGGCGCTGTACGTGTTCATTGAAACCGAGTTGTGGCCCAATCTCCTGGGACACCTGTCACGCCGAGGGATTCCGGCGATCATGGTCAATGGCCGATTGTCGACCAAGTCCTACGCGCGCCAACGCCGGCCGCCGATCCGCTGGCTGTACGCACCCATGCTGCGCTCGTTGCGATTGTGCCTGATGCAGTCTGATCGCGACGCCGAGCGGATCATCTCTCTCGGAGCCGACCCGCGTTCGGTGCATCGCACGGGCAACATCAAATTCGATCAGCCTCTGCCGGTCACCGAACGGAAGGTCACGCGGGCGGATTTGGGTCTGGTCGAAGGGGCGCCGCTGCTGGTCGCCGGGAGCACGCACGCGGTGGAGGAAGAGATGCTGACAGACGCCTACAGCGCGGTGCTCGTGCATCATCCGTCCGCGCAGTTATTACTGGCTCCCCGCCATGTCGAGCGGGCCGACGCGGTTGAAGCGATGGTGCGCGCTCGCGGGCTGACGGTATGCCGCCGGAGCAAGCGCCATTGCCCGGACGAGTTAGGGGAATCGAAGCCCCAGGTCGTCATTCTCGATACCCGCGGAGAGCTGGCGGTGGTCTATCAGGAAGCCACGGTGGCTTTTGTGGGTGGCACTCTGGTTCCCGTAGGCGGTCACAATCTGTTGGAGCCGGCGTTCTGGGCCAGACCGGTGCTGTTTGGCCCCTACACCGACCATTGCGTGGAGATTGCCAATCTCCTCGTGCAGGCGGACGGCGGGAGGCGGGTGACGACGTCAGAGGAGTTGCAGGCACAGCTTCTGCGGCTGTTTGCCGACCATGGCGAATGCGTCCGGATGGGACAAGCGGCTCAATCGATGGTACGGAACAACCAAGGAGCGCTCCAGGCGACCATCGAGGCCATCGATCATCAATTGGCCTCGGTCAGTGCCGGCCGGTCCCCGTCATGTTCGCCTGAATCCTTTCCGCTCATGGCTGGACGATAACGACACGGTGCTCACTCCCGGACAGAGACCGACGTGGTGGCTTTCCTGGGCGGCGGTGCCTTACGCGCTTGGCATCCGGCTCCGCACCTATGGGTATGAGCGCGGCTGGCTTGCACAACGGCAGCTGCCCGTGCCTGTGATCAGCGTCGGCAACCTCACCGTCGGGGGAACAGGAAAGACGCCGGTTGTGATTGAGACAGTCCAGTGGCTGCTTCAGGAAGGCAAACGGGTCGCGGTGCTCAGCCGTGGCTATCGGCGAACCGGCCGGGAGTCACAGCTGCTTGTGTCGGATGGCGCGCGAATCCTCACGAGGCAGGAAGAGGCCGGAGACGAGCCGTACCTCATTGCGCAGCGGTGTCCCCGTGCGGTCGTGGCCGTCGGGGCAGACCGGTATCGGCTGGGCCGGCAGGTCCTCGAAACGTGCCGGGTGGACTGCATCGTGCTGGACGACGGATTTCAGCATTTAGGCCTTCGCCGGGACGTCAATCTCCTGCTGGTCGATGCGACGGATGCGCAGGGTTTGGCGCAGGTCTTGCCGGCGGGCCGACTGCGCGAGCCGATCACGGCGGCAGGCCGTGCCACGGCGGTCATTGTCACAAGAGCGGAACAGCCGGCCCAAGTGGACGACGTCCTGAACCGGCTGCGGTCCGCCGTCGATCCCATGCCGCCCACGGCACAGGTCGTATTCAGGTCCGGAGAGATCGTGTCGCTGTCGGCGGCAGGAACCCGTCCTGGCGGGTGGTGTCAGGGAAAACGAGCGTTCTTGGTGAGCGGCGTGGGACACGCGCAATCATTTCGGAACACGGCGGAGGAATTAGGTCTCACGGTGCTTGACGAGGTGACCTTTCCCGATCATTACAGGTATACCGTGCAGGACGTCGGGAGGCTCGCAGAGAGAGCCGCCGATCTCAAGGCGGAACTCGTGCTGACCACGGAAAAGGATGCTGGAAAAATCCAGCCCCATCTGGCCCAGAACGACGGTCGGTGGTGGGCCGCCAGGCTGCGTCTCGAGTGGCTCACGGGAGAAGCCGGCATTCGAAAGATGATCATGGAGGCGCGATCGACAGAGGAGAGGGGAGAGCGTGCCTAAAGGACCGGTGCAGCAGATTCTGGTACGGGGGCCGAACTGGCTCGGGGATGCGGTCATGTGCGAGCCGGCGCTGCGAAGCTTGCGACGCCTGTTTCCTCAGGCTTCGATCACCTTGCTGGTCAAACCTTCCGTCGCGGGATTGTTCGAATCGCATCCGGCCGTCGATCGGACGTTGTTGTACGAGGACAAAGGCCGCCACGCGGGGCTGACGGGGAAATGGCGGTTGGCCGGCGAATTACGGCGGGAGGCCTTCGATTTGGCCGTGTTGTTCCAGAATGCGTTCGAAGCGGCGTTGCTGGCGACGCTGGCCGGCATCCGGCGGCGGTACGGCTACGCTACGGACGGCCGGAGCCTGCTGCTGTCCGAGCCGGTGGCACCCCCGAATCGACGAACGCCGATCCATCAGGTCGAATACTACTGGAATCTGCTCAAACCGCTGGGACTCACGGGGCAGCCGGACGACCCGGAATTATTCGTCTCGCCTGCCGAGGAACGGTCGATGGTAGAACGATTGGCGCACGCAGGCATTACGGCGGACGACGTCGTGATCGGCATCAACCCCGGTTCCACCTACGGGGGTGCGAAACGCTGGCTGCCGGACCGTTTCGCCGAAGCCACCGAGCGTCTCTGCCGGCAACTCACCACTTCGGGCCGGCGACCGGCGGTGGTGTTGATCGGTGCCAAAGGCGAGGAGCCTTTGGGGCAGCACATCGCTGCGCGCCTGACCGCGCGTGCGGCGGTGCTTTCGGGGGCGACCACCATCCGCGAGCTGATGGCGGTCATCAAACGTTGCGCGGTGCTGCTTACCAACGATACCGGACCCATGCATGTCGCCTCGGCCTTTCGCGTGCCGGTGGTCGCAATTTTTGGTCCGACGGATTGGCGGACGACGTCGCCCTATGGCGCGGAGCATGCGCTCCTCCGGCATCCCGTCGAGTGTGCGCCCTGCATGCTAAGAGAGTGCCCGATCGATCACCGCTGCATGACCGGTGTGACGGTGGAGCAGGTGTGTGAGGCCGGCGTCTCGATCCTTTCGCGTCGGTCGGGTTCCCCGCCTGAACAACAGGAGGACGTAACGCACCGGGGACCGCTCGACCGTCGGCGCGTGCTCGAGGGGTACACGATTTTCCTGGATCGTGACGGGACCTTGAATGAGGATCCCGGCTATCTGCGATCCGCTTCCGAGTTGAAGTTGCTGCCTGGTGTGGCTGCGGCTCTGGCGCGGCTCAAATCTGCCGGCGCACGGTTAGTGGTCGTCACGAATCAGTCCGGCGTCGGCCGCGGCTTCCTGAGTTTGAAAGATCTGGAAGCCATCCATGCCAGGCTGGAGGGTTTGCTGGAGCAGCGGGACGCTGCAGTGGATGCGATTTACTTTTGTCCGCATCATCCGGATGACGGGTGTCGCTGTCGCAAGCCGGCCACCGGCATGATCGACCGTGCTGTATCCGAATTGCAGATCGACCTGCAGAAATCATATCTCGTCGGCGATCATGCCAGTGATATCCAGTTGGCCAAGACTGTCGGGGCGAAGTCCATTCTTGTGACGAGCGGCAAAGTGGACGAGCAGGCCTTGAATATGTTACGGGCTGCGCGGGCTATGCCGGACCTGGTTGCACCGTCGATGGCGGAGGCGGCGGAATGGATTCTGAACGACGCGTCAGCCCATTCGCCCAACGCCGCGGCCACCAATACCGGAAGACGATAGGAGGTCTGTCTTTGTCCCGAGACGGCGCGTCGTGAACATCTTCATCGCAGAATCCAGCACGGCGGTCGGGGGACAGGAACTCGCCGTCATCCTGCATGCCGAAGGACTCCTCAAGCGAGGCCACGACCTCCGTTTGATCCTGGAGCCGCACAGTCCGATCGCCCGAATGGCACTGGACAAGCGGCTTCCGGTGACGCTCATGAGCATGAGGAAGTCCCGCTATCCGTCGGCCATTCTCTCGCTGCGCAGCATGATGGCGCACGATCGCCCCGCGATCCTTCAAGTCAACAGCTCACGGGACAGTTGGATCGGAGCCATGGCTGTCCGGTTCGTGTGGCCCAGGCCCAAGCTGCTGCGGATCAGGCATATCTCTGCGCCGTTGAATCGCAATCTGATGACCCGTCTGCTCTATCGCCGCCTCTTCGATATGGTGGTGGTGACCGGAGGCGACAAGACGAGGCGCGAGCTGGTGGAACGGGACGGACTTGCAGCAGATCGTGTCGCCGCGTTTCCCATCGGTCTGGATGTCCAGCATTTTCGGCCGGCCCAACCCGATCACGACCTTCGCCTGGAACTCGGTCTGACGACGGGACACTTGCTCGTCGGCCTGATTTCGTATCTCCGGTCGTACAAGGGGCATGAATATTTTATTGAAGCCGCGAGCATGATTGCGGCTCAACGCCGGGACGTCACGTTCGTCATCGTCGGCGAAGGTCCCGAAGAGCGTTCGATCAGGTCACGCATCGAACACCTCGGATTATCCGACAGGATCCGGATGCTGGGATTCCGCCAGGACCTGTTGAATGTGTTCCGTTCGTTCGACCTGTTCGCCATTCCCTCCGTTGAAGGAGACACAATTCCACAAGTGCTCATGCAGGCACTGGCCATTGGTTTACCGGTGGTCTCGACGACCGTCGGCTCGATACCCGATGTGGTGATAGAAGGCGAAACGGGTTTCGTTGTCCCTCCGCGTGATGCCAAGGCGCTTGCCGAGCGGATTGTCACCCTGTTGGATGACGCGGCGCTCCGGAAGCGGATGGGCGAACAGGGCCGCATGTTGGTCCAACGATCCTACTCGCTCGAACGGATGCTCGACCGGCTGGAAGGCGTATATGAACGCCTCACCGGTCACCGGTCCAAGGAGTCAACATGATGGGAGGACGCCGGTGGCCGATTGGTCGGTAAAGCAGCGGATCGTGTTCTGGTGGGTGCTCTTTCTGGTGATTCAGCAGGTTGAGCGGGTGTTCCTGCTTCCCGAGGTGATCGCGGTCGAGGCGCCCAGCACCGAGCTGCTCGTCCACACATTGGTGACCGGGTTCCGCGCGGACCTGATCACGTCTACCGTGGCGGTCCTCCTGATTGGGCTCCTGGCCGCCCTCCTGGCTGTGCCCGTATGGGTCACGATTGGCCGGTGGCACAAGGTCCCATGGGTGGAGTCCTACGGCGGTGGTTTGACGGTGGCCGGTGTGTTGACGGGTCTCCTGTTCGTGGTCCTGCTCCTCCTGGACATCGGGTATTACCGCTACAACCAGCAGCGCTTGAACTTCGTGTTCTTCGAATACCTCGGAGATCTCCTGACTCAATGGAAAGAGACCGGCGTTGTCGGATCGCAAGCAGCGGGACAAACGAGTGCCGAGTTGGCGGGTCTCGCCAAGTGGGCCGGCCCGGTATTGGGTTTCCTGGTATGCGAAGCGGTGGCGATGTTTGCCTGGTGGCGCGGATATGCCGGCATGGTCCGACCGGTCTTGAGTCGGCTCGCTGCCGGTCCAGCCTTCATGTGGAATCTGCTTCTGCTGCTCGCGCTCGCCGTCGGGTTGACGGGATTCCACCATCGGGGACCCGAAGCGATCCGCGCAGCGGACATCAGCAGCGCCGCCTACTATACCCTCGCACAGAACCCGGTTTTGTATGCTGGCGAAGGCTTGCGGGCAGCGCTGGACGCACAATGGAAAGCCGACCAGGGGCGAGCGTTCGATGAGATGCCGCTGACAGAAGCCATCCGCACGACGCAGGAGGTGGTCGGGCCGCAGGCACTCTTCCCGTTTCCGGACTATCCGCTGGTGCATCGCACGACGGAAGCGTCCCCATTCCGGCTGGCCCGACCGGTCAACTTCCTGGTGATCTTCATCGAGGCGCTGGACCGGCGCTACCTGAATAGGACCGTCGGCGGCGTTCAGGTGACGCCGTTCCTCGATCGGTTGAGAAACGACAGCGTGTACTTCGAGCATTTTTTTGCCAACGGCGTGCAAACTGCGCGCGGTCTCTTTTCGACGCTCTGTTCGTATTATCCCCGGCAAGGCACGTCCGCGATGAAGACCCACTATTTGCACGACTACGCCTGCCTGCCGTCGCTCTTGCGGGAACGCGGGTACCGAACGGAAATGGTCGTCGGGTATGACCGCGATATCAATCGCCTGCATGTCTTCATGGCGCGCAACGGGTTGCATGAATTGTTCGACCGCAGTTCGTTCCCTCCGTCGGCCGAAGAAATCGGCGCGTTTGCAGGGATCGGCAGACCCGATGGCGCTCTGCTGGACCTGATGCAGACCCGAATCCAATCGCTTCGCGGGGCAGGCAGTCCCTATTGTCTCTTGACCATGACCATCGGGACCCATCATCCGTTCCCCATTCCTGCATCAGCAGCGGCGCATCCGGACATCCGGGCCTTGCGGAGCGATCCGGACGGCTACGTGGCCGCACTGCGCTATGTCGACATGGAATTGGAGCGTGTCCTGACGGCCATGAAGCGCGACGGCCTCCTGAAGGACACGGTGGTGCTGATTTTGGGTGATCATGGCCGCCATGAGAAGGTCGGGCAGAATGACTTCGAGAGACAGGCCGGCCATTTCATGTCGCCCCTGTTCATCTGGGTCGACGAAAGCCTGCGGACGTCCGGGACCTATCTCCCCCGCACCGTGACGACGGTGGCGAGCCAGGTCGATGTGCTGCCGACCATTCTGGGGCTCAGCGGCACGACGCCACGGGTCAGTGCGTCGCTGGGACGCGACCTCAGTTGTCTATTGCGATCCGACTGCGTGGAAGGCAACGTGGCCTACCTGAGCAGCGTCTACGACGACCTCATAGGATTGGCCGACGCGGACGGGCTGTTACTGTATTCGTTGCGCAGCCGTACGCTGCGTCGAGCCGACCTCGATCTGAATGAACCGGCCGTCGTCCTCGATGCTGCGAATCCCGCCATCGCGCAGCGCTACCGCCGCCTGCTTGCGCTCTATGTGGCCACCAATACCGTGCTCAATCAAAACAGAATCTGGTCATGGAAGGAATTCGGATCGAAACTGTGATGCATCGCCCTCTTCCAGTGTCCGTATACGTCATTGCGTACAATGATGAGCCCAACATGCGCGCCTGCCTGGCGTCGATCGCCGGCTGGGCCGCGGAACTGATCGTCGTGGATTCCCACAGCACCGACCGCACCGCGGCCATCGCTGCCGAGTTCACCCAAAACGTGTATCAGGTCGAGTTCACGGGCTTCGGCGCGCTTCGCAATCAGGCGGTGGCCCATTGCTCGCATGAATGGATCTTCAGCCTTGATACCGATGAGCGAATGACTCCCGGGCTTCAGGAAGAAATTCGAGGGGTGCTGGCCCAGACGGCCCCGGCTGACGCGTATTTTGTCCCGCGGAAGAACTTCTTCCTCGGTCGCTGGATCAAACACTGCGGGTGGTACCCCGATTACCGCCAGCCCCAGCTCTTTCGAAAGGGTCGCTTCCGCTATCGCCAGGAGCTCGTGCATGAAAGCTTTGATTGCGATGGACCGATCGGGTACCTGTCCGAGCCGGCGCTGCAATATCCCTTTCGGGATATCGATCATTACATTGCGAAACAGGACCGGTATTCGGATCTCATGGCTCAGCGGATGGTGGAGGAGGGGCGCGGGTTCCAGTCCCATCAACTGGTGACGCATCCCCTTGGGGCCTTCCTGAAGATGTACGGCCTGCGTCGCGGTTTTCTGGACGGGATGCCGGGGTTGATTCTTTCCGGCCTCTATGGCTATTACACCTTCATGAAGTACGCCAAGTTCTGGGAACTCACGAAATCATGAGTCTGATCAGCCGGTCATGATCATGGACCGAGGCGAATGCCCATGAACGTCAGCGGGTTCACCTTCTGCCGCAATGCGGTGAAATACGATTATCCGGTCGTGGAGTCGATCCGGTCCGCGCTGCCGTTGTGCGACGAATTCATCGTGAATGTCGGCCGGTGCGATGACGGAACCTTGGAACTGATCCAGTCGATTCGCGATTCCAGGATCAAGATCATCGAATCGGTATGGGACGAGTCATTACGGAAAGACGGCTTGATCTATTCCCAACAGACGAATATCGCGCTCGGCCATTGCAAAGGGGACTGGGCCTTCTACATTCAGGCCGATGAAGTGGTGCACGAGGACGACCTGCCCGCACTTCGCCGGTCCATGGTTCAACACGCCGGCAATCCGCTCGTCAAAGGGCTCCTGTTCCGGTACCTGCACTTCATCGCGGATTATTGGTCGACGAATCCCTGGTTCTATCACAAGGCGGTCCGTGTGATCCGCAACAACGGCGAGATCGAATCTTGCGGCGATGCGGTGGGGTTTCATTTCAAGCCGACTCAGCAGTATTTGCAAAGCGGTCCCAAGGAATGGATCGCCTATTCCGGCGCGAGAATGTTTCATTACGGTTGGGTGAAGGATCCCAGGACCATGCTCGAAAAAAAGCGGGAGCAGGCCTCGGTATATCATGGGGCGAATCTTCCGCCGGCTGCTGCCAAAGAGCTGACTGGCGATGCCTTCCGGTTCGAGGACTACGCGATCTTGAAGGAATTTGCGGGCAGCCATCCCTCGGTCATGAAGACGCGCCTTGCCGCGGCCCGACGCTGGGGCGCCAGGCGGTCCCGCTGGCTGAACTGGCGATTCTACCGCGAAATCGCCCGCCGCGGGTTTCGGGGGTAGCGAGACCGGTGCAACGGTCATGAAGCGCTTACCTTGGTGGAGAAGACCCTATTTCTCCCGCCGCGTGCTGGAGATCGGGCCGGGACACAACCCGTTTGCCGGGGTGACGCATCTGTTGGAACGGAACATTGCGGACGGACGAGAACGCGGCGGCCATGCCTTGGTCGTGCCGACGGCCGCGAAACTCATCCTGGGAGAAGCGACGGTCCTTCCGTTTGCTGCGCACTCCTTCGACTTCGTCTATGCGTCGCACATCTTGGAGCATGTCGAATCCCCGGAGGCGGCGTGCCGGGAAATCATGCGCGTCGGAAGGGCGGGCTATATTGAAACGCCTTCTCCGTTCCTGGAGCAGGGTTTGGCGCTCCGTGACGAGACCTGTCCTGACCATTGGTTCCACCGGTGGTTCGTGTTTTCGCCGTCGCCGGGGCTGCTGGTCTTTGAGCCGAAATCGGTCGAGGAAGTGGGCCGGTTTTGTTCCTGTGCGGACGGCCAGTTTCTCCGCGAATTCTATGACTCGTTGGATTTCCGGCAAGCCCAGCATTTCTTTCGCCGGGCATCGAAAACCACCGTCTTTTACTGGAAGACATCATTTGCAGTGGAGGCGCGCGATCACCTCGTGGATTGCCGGCAGGAGGGGAAACCCTGTCGCTTCACGGGCATGAGACAGGCGCTCGTGGCCAATTGCAACGATCTCCTGCGCGCGGGTAGAGTGCGGCGTCTTCCTCGAGAGTTTCCCAAATCCCTGGAGGTCTTTCGAAAGTATGGACTATCCACGCTCTTTGTACGCTAAATCATGCTGGAGACGGATCTGATGCCGTCGCCGGAGGGCAGGGAACCATGGGATTAGCCGGTACCATTCGTCGTTGGAAGTTTCGCCTGCGGCGGCAATGGAGCAATCCGTCGACCCGGCGGGTCTTGGACGTCGGATCCGGCCATCGGCCGCACGAGGACGCGACGCATTTGGTCGACCTCCTTCCGGAAGATGATTCCGAACGGGGGAAACCGATGCAGCCCCTCGGGCTTCCGCTCCTGTTGGCGACGGTGGAAGCACTGCCGTTCAAAGACAAGACCTTTGACTACGTGTACGCCTCTCATGTGCTCGAACACACTCACGATCCGGCGTCCGCCTGCAAGGAACTCATGCGCATCGCCCGGGCCGGGTACATCGAAACCCCCAGCCCGTTCTACGAGCAGGGATACAACTATCCCCACGCGGACCGCGGGTGGTCCTTCCACCGGTGGTTTGTGTACCTGGGAGAGGGCGACACGTTGACCTTCGAGCCCAAGACGGGACGCTCGATCGATGATTTCTGCCAGTGCCGCCACGGACAATTCATCAAGCGCATCTACGGATCCATGAAGGACCTGAATCAGCTGCAGGGTGTGCTTCCGCGGGAATGCAGCTACACCGTGCTGCATTGGAAGGATGGATTCAAATTCGCCGTCAAGCCGGACGTGGGGTGTCCGTCATGCTGAGCGTGATCGTGGCCGTGCACAATCAGTTGGGCCACAATCAGCTCTTCTTGCAGGGCATTCGCAAATACACGACCGGCCCCTATGAAGTGATCGTCATCGACAACCATTCCACCGACGGCTCCGCCGAATTCTTCGAGTCCCAAGGCTGCCGCGTCATTCGGAACGCCGCGAACCTGTGTTATCCCGAATCGATGAACCTCGGGACGCGGAATTCGACGGGCACCTACGTCTGTCATATCAACAACGATCTCTACGTGGGACCGGACTGGAATGGACGGTTGATCGAGGCGATGGAACGCCACCGTCTGGATGCCATTACTCCGTTGGGGCTGGAAATGATGCCGACCCCGGCGCTGACGGACTGGATACAAGCCCGCTGGGCCACGATCGGCCAAGGCCGCCTCTCATCTGGCAAGACCGTTGACCAGCTGCACGACAAGATTCGCGCGATGTACGGGGATTGGGAGGCTTTCTGCAGCCATGTCTATGGGAATTTCTCCGAGGTGCTGTTCGATGGCCTCAACGGGTCTTGCGTGATGATCAGGCGGGGCACGCTGGAGAAGATCGGACTTTTGGATGAACGCATTCAAGCGGCCGATTGGGATCTCTACTACACGCTTCGGAAACGGGAGGACGCACTGGGAGATGTTCGTCGCTGCAAGATTTTCGGAGGCAGCTTCGTGCACCACTTTATCCGGGCGACGGTCAAGGGCAGGCGCGAACCCTTTGCCTGTACGCACCCGCGGTTGACGATTCATGACAAATGGTCACCGGAAGAACAGGAACGGCTGTGGTATAAGACCAATTATTTCCGGCCGGTGTCGGGCCGTCCCACCGTCGGTGACCTGCTCCAGCGGCATGTGGGTAAGCCGCTCCAAAAGCTGGCCCGAGAATTCCAGCGTGCCGTGTCGTGGCGATGGCTGTACGTGCGGCCCGAAACGATCGTGGAGTTGCACCGCCGCCAAATCCAGACGCTTGGCACCGGGGCATGGCAGCAGACAGGCTCATCGTCGTGAGCGCCGGAGCGCCCATGCCGCCGCTTGCGGCCGTCATCATCACGAAGAACGAGGCATCAAACATTCAGGACTGTCTCGCGTCGGTTGCTTGGACGGCCGAGCGAATCGTCGTGGATGCCGAAAGCAGCGACCGCACCGCTGACCTCGCGCGTGCCGCCGGCGCGACGGTGATCGTGCGGCCATGGCCGGGATTTGGCGCTCAAAAAAACTTCGGGATCGACCGGGTTGTGGCGGAGTGGATTCTTATCGTGGACGCCGACGAACGCATTCCACCGCCTCTGCAAACCGAAATCCTGTCGCGGATTGCGGCATGGAAGCGGGGCGATCCCGTTGCCTATGAGATTCCGCGCAAGAATTATTTCTACGGCGCCTGGGTCCGCCATGCCGGAGTGTATCCCGATTATCAAATCCGGCTGGTCCGAAAGGGCAGCGCCAGGTACAACGACGTGCCGGTGCACGAAAATCTGATCGTTCAGGGCCGGATCGGGCGGCTCACCAACCCGATGGACCATTTTACGGAGCGACGGATTCGTGACCATTTCCGGAAGTTCGGCCTCTACACAACATTGGCCGCACAGGAGAAAGGCCGGACAGTTCGCGTCGTCCGCGTCCATGACCTGGTCTTCCGGCCGTTCGTCGTGCTCGTCAAGAGCTATCTCCTGAAACAAGGATTCCGCGATGGTGTCCGAGGCTTCATCGTCTCCGTGTTTGCGGGCATGTATACGTTCGTCAAGTACGCCAAGTTGTGGGCCATGACTGCGTCGTCCCCCGCCGCGCGGGATTCGAGCTAGTGGCGAAAAGGATTCTCTACATCCATGGCATCGGCAAGATCGGCGGCGCCGAACGGGATTTGCTGGCGATGCTCCGTGCGCTCAATCGAACCGACTGGGAACCCCATGTCGCGTGCCCTTCCGAGACGCCGCTGTTCGACCGCCTGGCCACCGAGGGGTTCCCGCTGCACTCCCTCGCCCTGGCGCCGTGGCGGAAATGGTATTCCCCGTTGACCCGCTGGCGGGACGTGCGATCGCTTCGCACCCTGCTCACCGACGTGACCCCGGCCGTGATTCATGTCAACGATATCTGGTGGGTGCCTCATACGAGGCGTGCCGTCACCGGGCCATCCGGTCCGAGGACGCCGGTCGTGGCGCACGTCCGCCAGGAGATCGAGCCTGAAAAAGTCCGGCGATACGCCCTCGAATCCATCGACGCCGTCATTGCAATTTCGAAGCAGGTCGAGCAGGCCTTGATTGCCGGGGGCGTTCGCCCGGATGCGGTCCGAACCATCTATAGCGGGCTGCAGTTTACGAATACGGCGCCGGCCATCGATCGGGCGGCGGTGTGCCGCCTGCTGGGTGTGTCCAGTGATGCGCTATTGCTGGGAACGGTGGCGCATGTGTTCCCGCGCAAGGGCTATGACGTGATGCTCCGGGCGCTGTCTCTCGTGGCTCGTGAAATGCGTGGCGTGCAGTATCTGATCATCGGGAGCGGCGAGGAGGCCTACGAGCGCGAGCTCAAGACCTTGGCGGCCACGCTCGGGGTGACGGAGCACGTCCACTTTGTCGGCTTCCAAGATGACGTCAGCCCGTTCCTGTCAGCCTTGTCGTTGTACGTCCATCCTGCCAGGATGGAGGGGTTCGGGATCGCGGTCGTGGAAGCGATGACCGCCGGCAAAGCGGTAGTCGCGACACGCGTCGGCGGGTTGCCTGAAGTCGTGGATCACGGGCGGACCGGCCTGCTGGTGGCGCCCGATCGTCCGGAGGAACTCAGCGCTGCGATCCTGTCGTTGCTGCGCGACGATGGGCGGAGGAAGGACATGGGGCAGCGCGGTGCCCAGGTGGCCCGTGAGCGATTCGATGTGCACGCGTCGGTCGCGGCCATGGAACGGGTGTATGAACACGCGTTGACTGCCAGCCGGGAACGGGTATGAGAATCGGCATCGACGCCAGTCCCATCGTCGGTGACCGGGGCGGGGTGGGATGGCACACGTACTATCTGCTCCGCGCGATGTTGGTCGCTGAGCCCAACGCCGTCTTCGTGGCATATCTCAGGCCGGGGTCCGTTCCGCCGGAAGAGAGCCGGCAATGGCAGGGGGCAGATCGCGTGACCTGGGTCACCGCCTCCAAATGGTCGATGAGCCGTCGTGGGAGAGCGGATCGCCTGGATCTGTACCACGGCACAAATTTCCGTATGCATACCGAGGGACGATATGGGGGGATCGTCACGATTCATGACCTCTGGCTCGAGCGATTTCCGCAATACTCTCCAAAGTTTCTTGGACAACGGCTGTCATCACATAAAACAAGACGTACGGCCAGGCGTGCGAGAAAGGTCGTCACCGTCTCGAGGTTTTCGGCGCGTGAACTGACTGACCTGTTCGGGATCTCTGATGACCAGATTGCCGTCATCCCGAACGGCGTATCCGAAGAGTTTTTTCCCCGTCACGATGCCGTCGCGTTCGAGGCGTTGAAGCAGCGTATCGGGTTGACCGGTGATCGATTCATTTTGTTTGTCGGCGGCGCCGACCCGCGAAAAAATCATCGGATCGTGCTGGAGGCGGCGTCCCTCATACCGGCCCATCTCGGAAGCCGAACGCTCCTCTTGGTGGGCTCGTCCACGCATGCCTTCGGCTCCTACGAGCGTACGGCCAAGAGCCACGGCTTGACCGGCCGGGTGTTGTGTCCGGGCCGTCTGCCGCAGAAAGATCTGCAATTGCTGTACTCCTATGCCGACCTGTTCATCTTTCCCTCGCTGTATGAAGGATTCGGCATGCCGGTATTGGAGGCGATGGCCTGCGGAGCGCCCGTCATCACGTCAAAGACGACCGCGTTGGGGGAAGTGGCCGGTGATGCGGCCAGGCTGGTGGATCCGCATGATGCTCGAGCGGTGGCAGACGCCATGAGTGAGGTGCTTGAGAATGCATCGTTGCGTGCATCGCTCACATCCAAAGGGTTCGGTCGCGTCAAACAGTATGGCTGGTCTCAGGCCGCGCTGCAGACATGTGAGTTGTATGCGTCACTCCTGCCGTAGGCGACCCGCATGATCCCTCACAACATTCTCGCGATCAAACTGCGCTATCTCGGCGATGTCCTGTTGTCGACGCCGACCCTCCATGCACTCAAGACGGCGTATCCCGCGGCACGACTGACTGCGCTGGTGAATCGGGGCACAGAGGACATCCTGCGGGCGAATCCTGACGTGGACGAGATTATTCCTCTGGACCGCGGGTCGATCCTCCAACAGGGCCGTTTCCTCTTGGAGATCCGACGCCGTCGGTTCGACACTGTCGTGGACCTGACCGACGGCGATCGTGCGGCGGTTCTGACCTGGATCAGCGGAGCGGGCCTTCGCATCGGCTTCAACGCGGAGCAGCGTTGGACCGGACGATGCTACACGTCGGTCGTGAGCGGCGCGACAGGGGCGCATCGCATCGAACGGGATCTGGCGGCTCTGGCTCCCTTGGGCGTGTCAGTCCAAGACCGTGTGCCCCGGATCTGGTTGACGCCGGAGGATGACGCACGTGTCGAGCATCTCGTGACGGAAGTCGGCCTCCTCCCGGCTCGACCCTGGGTGGTCATCCAGCCTGGGGCCAGGTACTGGTTCAAGGCGTGGCCCCCGGAGCGTTTTGCGGAACTGGCCGACCGCCTGCACGACCGGTTCGGTTGTCAGGTGGTGGTGGGTGGAAGCCCGCAGGAAGCGCCATTGGCGCAGGCAGTGATCGGGCAGGCAAAGAGCCGGCTCCTGAGCATCGCCGGACGGTCGGATGTGAGGACGTTGGCGGCGCTGCTCAAACGCTCGGTACTGTTTGTCGGCAACGATACCGGCGCCATGCACATTGCCGCGGCGGTGGGAACGCCGGTGGTCGGCCTGTTCGGCCCGTCAAATCCCGCGGAATGGGGGCCGCGCGGAGGCTCCTCAGAGGTCGTTTATAAGGATCTTGACTGTCGTATTTGTTTTCATCCAACCTGTCGGCGCGGCGAGGAGAACTGCATGAAGTTGATTACCGTGGATGAAGTCATGGCGGCGGCGGTTCGACAGCTCCGGACACGCGAGAGGATGCCCACGTGACCGAGAAATTCATGATGGAACAGGCGTGTGCGCGAGACATCCTGAAGCCCGGCATGGAGCTGGTCCTCTGCGACCTCTGCCGCGCCAATGATGCGGAAGTCATCATCAAGCAGCGGGATTTGTTGTTGAGCGTGACGGATGACGAATTCTCGATCGTCCGGTGCCGTCACTGTGGGTTGGTTTATCTGAACCCGCGTCCTGCCCGAGACCTGCTCGGGTCCTTTTATCCGCCGGTGTATTATCCTCCGGTGTCCGGCAAGGAACGGCCGGCGTTGCAACGGCAGGCCAAAAGGGCGTCTGCGCGGATTAAGCGCTGGGTGCTCGAGGAGTACTATGGCTATCCCTCTGTCTATGGCGGTGCCTGGTGGCGGCCGCTGAGGAAAATGATGCTATGGCCGGACAAGACCTGGCGGGAATTGAAAGGCCGCTATCCCTTGCCTTGGAGAGGCCGTGGCCAGGTGTTGGACATCGGCTGCGGCGCCGGCGGCAATTTGAAGACGTTACAAGATCAAGGATGGGAGCCGTACGGCATTGAGATCAGCGAGGTGGCCGCGGCCCATGCTCGTGAGTTGATCAAGGGCCACATTCATACAGGGACGATCGAGACGGCGCCGTTTCCTCCCGGCTCCTTCGACCTCGTGTTGATGAGCCATTCTCTGGAGCATTTGCCCAGTCCCCTCGATGCCCTGCGCCGGATCTACCGGCTGCTCAAAGATGACGGGTTACTCGTGATCAGCGTGCCCAACGTGCACAGTTGGGAATTCAAACTTTTTGGGCGCTGGTGGTTTCCGCTGGATCCGCCGAGGCATTTCTATCATTTTGACCGGAACAGTCTCAGCGCCACGCTCGCCAGTGCCGGCTTCTCGACCACCATGGCTCGTACGGCGGTGAGTTCCGTGTTCCTGATGGCCAGTCTCGATCGAGTGTGGATGCACCGTTTCAAGACCGAGGTTCCCCTCCGAAAACTAGTCGATGGACTGCTTGCCGGGCCGTTGTCCTTCCTTGCAGGCCGCCTGGGTTATGGCACGGAACTGACCATCCACGCCGCCAAGGCACCGCTCAGGCCGATGCCCAGCTGAGCCTCCGCTGATCGCCGTCCCCATTCTGCCCCGTCCCCGCACCGTGCTCAAATTTCTTGACAGGGTTGTCCATTTTGTTCATATTGTGAACGCTCCGCCGAATTGCCTGGAGATTTCATGGATTTACAGGGTCAACGTGATCTTTTACTCCTCAGCGAGCTTGATCGTGACGGCGGAGCGACGCAACGCACGCTTGCGAGCAAATTAGGGGTCGCCCTTGGATTGACGAATCTGTATCTCAAGCGCCTGGCCCGCAAGGGCTACATCAAGATCAGCACCATCCCGCGCAATCGAATCCGCTACTTGCTCACGCCGCAGGGGTTCTCCGAGAAATCCCGGCTCACGTATCAATACATGCAGTACTCGTTGACGTACTACCGCGACATGCGCGGCCGCCTGAAGGACATGCTGTCCTCACTCGAAGGGACGAAGGGACAGCGCGTTGCGATCTGCGGAACGGGCGAGGTGGCAGAACTGGCCTATTTGGCCCTGCGGGAAATGAACATCGATTGTGTCGGCTTCGTTGACGGGACCGTGCGCGACACGTTCTTGTCATGTCCCGTGTCCTCACCCGATCGGATCGCGGGATGGCAATTCGATCGCGTGCTGATCGCCGATCTCGACCACGCGGCAACGTACGAAGAGCAGCTCGTGCGTTCCGGTGTTCCGCGTGACAAGCTCCTGAAGCTCGGATTGCGGCAATAGAATAGGATGGGGAGTTTGACGGATCTCCCCACACGATAAGGCAACGTTCGGCGCGCTGTAAGTGAGAGGGCGGAGCTGTGTCTATAGGATTACCACCGAGCCACACAAGCGGAGTTCATTGGTATGCCTTACGGACGCGGTCACGGCATGAAAAGATCGTCCGCGATCAGCTGATGCAGCAAGGCATTGAACCGCTGTTGCCGACCGTCAAGCGTTTGAGCCAATGGAAAGATCGGAAAAAAGAGGTCGAAGTGCCCCTGTTCTCGGGGTATTGCTTCGTCCGGTTCAACGCCGAGCAGAAACTGCCGGTGCTCAAGACCGTGGGCGTCGTGGACATCGTCGGCGGGGGACAGCGTCCCGAGCCGATTCCTGATGAGGAAATCACGGCGATCCAAACCTTGATGACGAGCGTGCTGCCTTACGATCCGCATCCGTATCTCCAGGAAGGGATGAAGGTGGAAGTCATCCGAGGGCCGCTTCAAGGCATTCAGGGGATTCTCCTCCGCAAAGACAAGCGTCATCGGCTGATCCTCGGCGTGCGCATCATCCAACAGGCGGCGGCCGTGGAAATCAACGTCGGAGATGTCGTTCCTGTGTAGTGTCGCGCAAGGCACGTGACGAGGAGCCTGGTACACGAGCATGCCTCTTCTTGAAACCCCGGCTCAATCGGGTGAGCCATCCGTCCTGGCGCAGAAAGACTCGCGTCGAATGGCGGCCATCCGCGAACGATTCAACCAACTCGCAGGTACGCGCGCAGCCTGGCAAATCAAGGCCGGCTATTATTACAAAGACCAGCGCCGCTACCTTCAATTCCTGGTGCCTGAAGGCCTGAAAATTCTCGAGATCGGCTGCGGACTCGGCGATCAGCTGGCGGCGCTGAAGCCGTCCCGCGGGGTCGGGCTCGATATCAGTAGTGCCATGGCCGCCGAAGCTTCCCGGCGCCACCCGACACTCGAATTTCGGGTCGGTGGACTCGAGGCCTTGCGGGACGATGAGGTGTTCGACGTCATCCTACTCGTGGACGTCATTGGACACTTGCTCGATGTCGAGGCGGTGCTGAGGGGGATGCGCCGCTTCTGTACTCCGTCCACCCGGATCGTGATCGCCTATTACAACTTTCTCTGGGAGCCGATCCTCTGGCTGGCAGAGCGACTGGGACTCAAGATGCCCCAGCAACAGCAGAACTGGCTCTCTCCGGCTGATATCAGGAATCTCTTGCGACTCGCGGACTTTGAAGTCGTGAAATCTGAGAGTCGCCTCTTGCTTCCGAAGCAGGTGCCTCTGCTCGCCTCGATCGTCAACCGGTACCTGGCCTACCTGCCGTTGGTCAATCGACTGTGTCTGACGCAATACGTCGTGGCCAGAACGCGAGGCATCGAAGCACAGCGGGAGTTCACGGTGAGCATCGTGATTCCCTGCCGCAACGAAAAGGGGAATATTGAAGCCGCAATCACCCGGTTGCCGCGGTTCGGACTGCGCCAGGAAATTATCTTCGTCGACGGGCATTCGACCGACGGGACGGTTGAGGAAATTCAACGGGTGATGAGGCAGTGGCCGCAGTACGATATCAAGCTGTTCATCCAAGACGGCAAGGGGAAGGGCGATGCGGTGCGCAAGGGGTTCACCCATGCCACCGGAGACATTCTGATGATTCTCGACGCCGATCTCACCATGCCTCCCGAGGATCTCCCTAAATTCTATGACGCGATCGCCAGCGGGAAGGGAGAATTCATCAATGGAAGCCGCTTGGTCTATCCGATGGAGGAAGAAGCCATGCGGTTTTTGAATCTCATCGGCAACAAGTTCTTCAGCATGGCTTTCTCATGGCTGCTCGGGGAACGGATTAAAGACACCTTGTGCGGGACGAAAGTCCTGTTTCGGAAGGACTACGAGCGGATCGTGGCGAATCGCGCCTACTTTGGCGAGTTTGATCCCTTCGGGGATTTCGATCTTTTGTTCGGCGCCTCGAAGCTCAATCTCAAGATTCTTGAAGTGCCGATCCGCTACCAGGAGCGCACCTATGGCACCACGAACATCAACCGGTTCCAGCACGGCTGGCTGTTGCTCAAAATGACCGTGTACGGATTCTTTCGGTTGAAAGCCGTCTGATGGCCGAAGACATTTTGCGACGCCATCAGGTGGTCTGGACGCAGAAGCCCGTGCTGAGACGGCTGTATGCCTCATGGTATCGGGAGATCGCGCAGTGGCTTCAACCCGGCCTGACCGTCGAAGTGGGAGGAGGCACGGGGAACCTCAAGGAATTTTCGCCTCAGGTCCTCTGCACGGACCTGGTGAGACTGCCTTGGCTGGATGCCATGGTCGATGCCCAGCACCTTCCGTTTCGCAGCAAGAGCGTCTCGAACATCGTGTTGTTCGACGTCCTGCACCACTTGGAAAACGTCCGATACTTTTTCGACGAGGCGCTTCGTGTCCTCCCTCCAAGCGGTCGCATTGTCATCATGGACCCCTACGTGTCCGCGCTGTCCTGGCCGATCTACCGGTTCCTGCATCCGGAGCCGGTGGATTTCGGACGCGATCCGCTGGCCATCGTCCCGCCGGAGCCCCAACGGCAGCCGTTCGATGCCAATCAAGCGATCGCGCGCATCGTGTTTGAGCGCTCCTACGAGCAGTTTCGCCACCTGTATCCGCACTTCGCGAAAATCGCTCACGAACGTCTGGCGTTCTTCGCCTATCCGCTCAGCGGCGGATTTGACCGGCCCTCCCTTGTGCCGCTCTGGTCCATCAACGCGCTACTGAAGTTCGAGCGCTGGTGCCGCCGGCTCGGTCGCTTGCTCGCGTTTCGTGTGCTGGTGGTTCTGGAGAAAACCGCATGATCACGACGACGTATTGTGTTCGCTCAAGGAAGACTACTAATCTGCAGGATCCTCTGACATGAAAAAGGTGGCTATTCTCCAATCGAACTATATTCCTTGGAAAGGCTACTTTGACCTGATTGCCGCAGTTGATGAATTTATTCTCTACGACGACATGCAGTATACTCGACGGGACTGGCGGAATCGAAATCTGATCAAGACCCCGCAGGGATTGCAATGGTTAACAGTTCCCGTCAAAGCGAAGGGAAAGTATGCACAATCGATTCGTGAAACGGAAATCGATGGAACGGCGTGGGCCGAAATTCATTGGAAAGGCATCGAGAAGAATTATCGTCGTGCGCCACATTTCCAAGAAATCGCCGAGCTTTTCGAGCCACTTTACTTAAAGCAAGAATATAGTCACTTGTCCGTGCTGAATAGATGCCTCTTGGAGGCGGTCTGTTCATACTTGGGAATCAGGACGACAATCACCAATTCTTGGGACTACGCCCTGGTCGACGGAAAAACCGAGCGGCTTGTTGATATCTGTAAGCAGGCGGGGGGGGGCGAGTATATTTCAGGCCCGGCAGCGAAAGACTATATCGAAGAACACCAGTTTGCGAAATGTGGAATTAGACTTACCTGGTTCGATTACGCTGGCTACTCCGAATATCCTCAGCTGTGGGGGGAGTTCTCTCACGGCGTTTCAATACTTGACTTACTGTTCAACTGCGGGAAGCGGGCGCATCGCTACATGAAATATGTCGTGCCGACGTGATGTGCACCTATGCCTAACATAAAAAATGACATTCTCGAAGACGTTGCACAGTACTACTCACGGAAACTGTCCGAGTATGGGGAGACGGCTCGGGGGGTAGACTGGAACAGCGAAGAAAGTCAGGCCGTTCGTTTCAAACAGTTATGCAAGATCATCGATTCTCGCGAATCGTTTGCAGTGAATGATGTGGGCTGCGGGTATGGGGCTCTGTACTCGTACTTGGCTGCCCATCATAAGACTTTCAAGTACTACGGGTGCGACATTTCCAACAACATGATCCGGGCGGCGCAT
>DASVBB010000130.1:0-17324 GCA_036376045.1 Nitrospira sp. | reverse complement strand
AGGCGATGGCCGTTTTCAAAGACCACTCGGTCAACCGTGAACTCGACAGCGCTCACAGCATTGATCCATACGGTACACGAGCCAATCGTTATTGCTGCCAACAGCTTCCACATGTGTGCCGCCTTGCTAGCTTCATAATCTCACTGGTGACTACATCCACGGTATATGCGCGAGGTAGTCATCGATTTCACGCGAGTGGTGACATTGAACACAGCGAGCAACCAAATGCCCAACTTCTGTTTCCTTCACACTACGAAGCACCAGTTGATACCTGCGACTTCCACAGAAGAAGCAAGCCATGCCATGCACATTTCTACGAATGGGTCCGAGTTTTCCAAGTTGCTTCTGCATTGTTGCTCTACTCCGTGCGCTGAGCTGAATCATACAATGTGTGTTGGCGAAGCGATTCGAGTGATCCGATAAAGAATGAAGGCGATGAGGAGCCACAGCAGGCAAAATGTGATCGTCATGCTAATCGCGACCATGATTGGCCGATAGTGAGAAAAATCTTCTATTTTTGCCTTGGAAGGAAGCATGGATATTTCACGCGAACATTAGTCTCTCGCTCACGGTGCTACTAAGATCTTCATCGAACGCTCTTGGAGGCCGGTCACTTGTTGGGACGCTTGGTTCGCCTGTTCAGGGGCATCATTGGAGGGCATGATGGCGTAAAAGATGAGTAGAAGACTGAAGAACAGCAGAACAACAAATAGTGGCGTCCAGTCACTACGCCATCGGCGGCGACGTGTCCGTTTAGTGGTACGGAGTTGCAGCCAGAGGGAGTGTGCCGAGGCAGGGTCAGTGGGTGAGAAGGCCATGGTGCTGACGCTCGATTGGAAGCCGTCAAACCTCAAAGGTGCATCGCCGTCTTTTGTCTAGGCAAGCGCCATGCCTTTTTTAAAGCCAATCAATACAATGGAATCCCTTAAGCCCTGTGGGCTAAGTGGATAACTTGTCCACGACTTGGAACGTCCTGTCCTTAAACCCCTTGCGAGGGATTGGAACCGCCTGGGTCAGCGTCCTAAGATCCGATCCTTATGATTTACGTGCTAATTGTCGACGACCATCCTGTGATGCGGGAGCAGAGATAGGCTAGCTGAGAGCAGGGTTACGACGATTGAGCGCCAGTTTTCCTGGCCGTGATGTCCCGAAACACGAGAATGGCCCCAGGAGAAGCCGGATAGCCCTTCGCTTCGTACCAATGCTGATCCTCGGAGTGGTAAAACTCGAAACCTACCTGCCTGTGGTCTTCGATTACAGATCGTAGCTCTCGTTCAACGATGGTGCCTCTTATCGCAGGAAACAACCCCCACATAGATTTCCCTTTCATCATGTCGAAGGTCAGTCCTAATCGTTGATATATGTCGGCTGCGGCTTGATTCATTGCCGAAAAGTTTGCTTGCCCATCAAGTTTTACAACAGCATCGTCGATGCCATCGAGAATGGTCATGAGGTCGTCTGGTTGGAAAGAACTCTTCATAACGGGTCGTGTAAGAGAGAATCGGTCCGCTATTCACTCATCATGTCACTAAACAGAGCAGCCGAACAGAATGAAAATTTCTCACGTGTTGTAGGCGACGGCCTACGTTACCCTCTTGTCGGTCGAAGATAAGTATGCGATTGTGCGCTTGTAATGGCGTCTTCTGCTGATCCTCGTATTTCATCGGGCAATGCACCTTGCGTGCATCCTCGACTTATTCTTGAAACTGAAACTTCGACAAAAGATCGATACCTGACCGGCCATTATATCTGTGAAGTGTGTGGCCAGCATTTTGATCGACCACCTATCAAACAGGACCCACCGAGAAAGCACGATCCACCACCGACGCCCTAGGGGCGTTTACCTTCCTAATAAGATCTTTCGATATCGTTTCCCTTGGCTAGACGCGAGCACTCCCTATAGGACAGTCACGAGTACGGCGCGCTCAAGGTCCATGGTATCTACTTCTCAAACTTCAAGAGGCAAAACGAATGACTACCCATAGATGTCGACTACTATTGGTTGATGACCATGAGGCAATGCGTGATGCCATGCGCGACCTGCTCTCATCGTATGAAGGGCTTGAGGTGATTGGAGAGGCAGGGGATGGGGAAGAGGCGGTTATACAGGTCGCATCCTGCAAGCCCGAAATCATTGTAATGGATATAGACATGCCAAGGATGAATGGTATTCAGGCAACCAATGTGATTAAGAAGTCACGGCTGGACATCTCGATCATCGGCTTATGCCTGGTTCATGATACGTACACGGTAGAGGCGTTTCTGAAAGCAGGAGGAATCGCGGTGGTGTCCAAGGAACGGCTTGATGATCTCTATCCAACGATACAACGTGCTTGCATTGATAGAATCCGCTAACGGACTCTTGCGTAATGCCATCCTACCATTGCGGCCAGGCACAGACACAAAAGAGGGACGGACGATGGTTCAGGTGTGGCGAGAGGATGCGACGTTGCGCCCATGAAAACCCCTAGGCAACCAACTCAGCCCGTTCAATCCGGGTCGCCGGCTCCAGTTTCTTCCCGCCAGATTGGCGGCCGCTATTTCTTCGGCATGCAATATGCCTCCCCCTACGCCTGCGATTGTCCCTGTTGACAGATACCCATCCAAGGCGTATGAGCAAGCATAAGACAGTAGCGGGTTACTTTGGATCTCTGTCGAAGCGAAGAGGTCGATGATGCAAGACCTCAGTCCACCGGACCTCAACGGCCCGCCGCGTTAAATGGCGGGCGTTTCGGTCAGACGAGTCAGACACACCGTTCACCGACCGCCTGCCATCTCGCCGGGCCCTCTAAGATTTGCGCCATTGCCTCGGGAGGAGTACTGTCCGCGACGGGGATACTTATTAGAGGGAGGGATGGATCGTGTTTTGGGACACACGGCCGTCTTCGCCGAAGCCCGAGCGCCTCTGTTCATTCTGTGGGAAGCATCAAGACACAGTTCAAAACCTCATTGCGAGCCCCGCTCAATACACCTGCAATTCATGCCGTACCACCTCCACGTTGTTGATTTGCGAGGCATGCATTCAATCCTGCGCTAATTCAACGACCAAGAGTCCCGGGGCGCAGGCCTCATCTCCGTCCTTGCCGCTGGTCATTCCCAAGCCAACTGAAATCAAAGCGACGCTTGATGAGTACGTGATTGGACAGGAGCAAGCCAAGAAAGTCCTGTCCGTCGCGGTACACAACCACTACAAGCGCATCGTGAACCGGGAGCGGCTTACCCACGTCGATCTCCAAAAAGGCAATATTCTGATGATTGGATCGACGGGGACAGGCAAGACGCTCCTTTCCCAGACTTTGGCGCGCATCCTTCATGTCCCCTTTGCGATCGCTGATGCCACGGCACTGACGCAAGCCGGGTACGTGGGCGAGGATGTCGAGAACGTCGTGCTGAAACTACTCCAGAACTGCGATTACGACGTCAAACGTGCCGAGACCGGAATCATCTATATCGATGAAATCGACAAGATCAGCCGCAAATCTGAAAATCCATCACTGACACGGGATGTGTCGGGAGAGGGTGTTCAGCAAGCGCTCCTCAAGCTGGTCGAAGGGACCACGTGCAACGTCCCGCCGAAAGGAGGACGGAAACATCCTGAACAAGACTACATTCGAGTGGACACGACGAACATTCTCTTCATCGGCGGCGGGGCTTTCGTGGGTTTGGATCAGTTCATCGCTGAACGGACCATGCCGAAGCGGTTGGGGTTTGAAGCATTCAGCCTAGCGGGCAAGATTGATGGTCATACCGATGTGCTTCGGCGCGTGCAATCAGCGGATCTCCTTAAATACGGGCTCATCCCAGAGTTTATCGGCCGTTTCCCCATCCTCACGACGCTCGCGGACCTTGATGTCCCAGCGCTCATCCGTGTTCTCACCGAGCCGCGGAATGCCTTGGTAAAACAATATCAGGCGCTCTTCGGCATCGAGGGGGTCGACCTTCGATTCGCCGATTCCGCAGTGAAGGCAGTCGCTCGCCGGGCGGTTGAGATGAAAACAGGAGCGAGGGCATTGCGCACCATCCTCGAGGAGGTCATGTTGGATCTCATGTACGAGATTCCTGCCCTTACCGGGGCGAAATCCGTAGAAATTACTGAAGAGGTCATCGTCGGGACAGGACAGCCGCACATCCTCAGTTGATGACCGCGTAGTGGTGGGAATGATTGGTGAGAATAAGCAGTGACCACGCATCATGACAGAACAATAACGCCTCTCGCTGGCGCAAGAGAGAACCTGTTCCTCCGAGGGAGCTCTAAGATCAGGCTGCGTGCCTGATCTGTGTTTGGCTTTCTGGCGTCTCAGCGAAGCGATCGTTCTGGCGAGACATGGAAATCCGCCGCTTCTCTGACTCGCTCTCTCCCGCCATCGACCAGGCAAGCAACCAAACAAGTGCCCCCATCATGACGAGACCAATGATCTCGACCATGCGTCACCTCACAATTTAAGCAGCCTCTTCAGGCGACACCCTATGCGGCATATCGACTACGAACTGGAGGTTGTTCGGCGGTCTCAATGGGCGTGTCGGTTATGTCGCTCGACACTTTGCGAGACCCCTTCACATTCGGGTACACCATGTTGAAGCACACAAAGAAGGTGGCCACAAGCGCCACGAGACCGAATACGATTCCCCAATAGACTGGTGACATGTGCCACACACCCGCGTGGTTCGCACGCAAGTCCTTCCATCTCGGCACGGTGTTGTGTCGGTATACGATACGTCTACGTGTCGGAGTCGTATTGAACCGGAGGGAGGATTTTGACGTCCATGAAACACGGCGACACGATGCCGGTTGCCTGAAGCGGACAACTCAACGAAGTTATTGGAAAGATTTCGATCTGGACGGAGGCCGCACCTGCCATGTCCGTTCCGTCGGATGTTGACTCCACGGAAATTCATGGCGACCACCTCCAGAATGAGGCGGCGACGAGCAAGTCACCACTCTACGCTTCCATCACCTATGGGTCAAGGGCAGGTCCAGATTGAAAGAGCTTCGCGCATACCTGGATCGACTGCTTCCTGTCAAACGGCTTGGCCAAAAATGCATTGGCGCCGCTGCGCATCGCCTCGTCGAACATCAGCATGTCGTGAGTGGCCGAGATCATTAAGATGGGAAGCTCCGGATACTGACTTCGCAACCGCCGAAGCACCTCAACACCGTGAACCACGGGCATTTCCATGTCCAAAATCACACCCGTGATGGGGCTTCTCAGGCCTTCCAAAGCAATGAGCGCAAGCGCCGTTTGACCGTCGTGGGCGGTGATCACGTCATACCCTTCGGCCTGCAGGGAGTCCTGTAAGGCCTCGGCGATATGCGGTTCATCATCAACGATGAGGATGCGAGCCATTGGCCACACTCCAGGACTCGATCCTTCTCAGCCAATAGCTGAAGCCATGGCGGCAAATTTCGATCATTCCGCTTCGACTGAGGTGGTCCATTGCGATGAACAGCTGTGCCCAGCTGAATTCCGGTGCCTCCTCCAAGAGTTCTTCGAGCGTATGTGACCTGCCATCTTGAAGCAGGTGGAGAAGATGTGATTCAGCGGTGGTGAGTTGGTGGCTGCTGTTGATACACGACGCCGGTTCGTTCATCAGTCGGGCCTCTCTCTGTTCGCATGCATCGAGGATGGCTCGACGATCAACAGCGTACCCCTCATGATCGGATGCAACTCACAGTGGTACGCATAACGGCCGGGAGGTAGGGGAGCGACGACGAAACTACTATCGGGGGGAATGGCGATTGACTGAAACGGACACGGTTGCTCATCGATGCATGCGTCGTGTCGAACACTATGATGAGATGCCGTCGCATTGATCCAGCGAATCGGCGTGTCCATCGGTACAACCGCGACCGGCGGCTCGTAATACGGCGCGCTCGATTGAAAGGCGATGTCGATCCCGGTAGCGGCGGCAGACTCAGGTGACGGAGTCATTGAGACAAGCGCGATGGCCACAATACAGACTGCTGAGCATCTTGCCAGAGCAAGCCGGATCATGGGGCCCTTTCCGAGCTGGCGATAGCTCTTGATGACCCCTACGCTATAGCCGGAACGCATAAGGATTCGATACTGAGATGAGGCAGTTCCTATAAGGAAAGCGTAAAGAAGAAGGCCAGGAGGCGCAGACTACGCTGTGTGGCGTTAGACATCTGCATCCGCACAGAAGCGATATCCGACGCCGGGGTCGGTGAGGATGAAGCGCGGTCGGCCCGGATGTTTTTCGATTTTTTTTCTGAGCTGGCCAACGAAGACACGCAGGTATTGAGCCTGATCCACGTAGGCTTGACCCCAAACTTCCTGAAGCAGCTTGCGGTGCGTGAGCACCTTCCCAGCATGTTCAATCATATATTTCAAAAGGTCATATTCGGTGGGCGTTAATTTGACCGGTTGACCGTCGAGACTGACTTCCCGTCGGTCGAAGTTCACGGACAGGTCGCCTGCGGTGAAAACCGGCGCGGCGCTCGTTGCGCCAGCGGCCCGGCGCAACAATGATCGTATGCGCGCAAAGAGCTCTTCCATCCCAAAGGGCTTCGTCATGTAATCGTCAGCGCCGAGTTCGAGCGCCTGAACTTTCTGTGCTTCCTCTCCGATGGCTGATAACACGATGATGGGGATGGTTGAAACGGCGCGGAGCTTTCGTACGACATCGATGCCACCCATGCCTGGCATGAGCAGGTCAAGAATGAGAAGGTCTGGCCGCCGGTTCTCAAGGGCCACCATCGCTTTTTCGCCTGTCTCCGCTGTATCGACCATGTACCCTCGAGTTTCAAGATTGACTTTGAGCGACCGACGAATTGGTGCTTCGTCGTCGACGACGAGGATGCGCGCGCCGCTAGTCATGACGCGCTCTCCAGCGGCAGGAGAGCCTTGCTGCGGGCTTGTTGAGCCATGGCATTTGTGAAAGGCAATCGGAAGAGAAAGATCGTCTTGCCACCGATTGATCGCGCGTTGATCCGGCCGCCATGGGCTTCAACGATGCCTTTGCAAATCGCCAGCCCAAGGCCGGTGCCGGGCGGCCTCGGAGACTGGCCCGAGTCTAATCGATAGAAGCGTTCAAAAATGTTCTCGAGGTCATTGGGAGGAATCTCCGGACCGGAATTTGTCACGGATATTTCCATCTCTCCGTCTCTGACGGAAGCGGAAAGCCGGATGGGAGAGCCGGGAGGGGAAAACTTGACGGCATTCTCGAGCAGGTTGATCAGCACCTGTTGGATTTGCACAGCATCCACGGAAATGGGTGGGAGCTCGGGAGCAAGCTCGAGGTCAATGGACCGGTCTTTGATAAAGATGCCGAGCCGACGAATCGCTCCTTCAACCAGGTCCTCGAAGACGTTCCATTCACGGTGCGGTTGTAATGTGCCGGCTTCCAGCCGAGACATATCCAACAGGTTGCCCACGAGTCGATTCAGATAATCGACTTGCTCTTCGATGCTTACTAAGCCCTCGGCGCTGACTCGACTGAGCGGCTCCTCCTGTTGCAAACTAAACAGCATTGATTTGATCGACGTCAGAGGCGTCCGGAGCTCATGAGAGACCGAAGACAACAGTGATGTCTTGACTGCATCGCGTTGCCGTAAGGCGTCCAACGTTCGCGCTTGGCTGACCATAAGTGCCTGTTCGGCTTTGAGGAAACGCAAGAGTCCTAGGATGGCCAACGCCACGACCAGGACGACCACCGTGATCTCCCATCGGATCAGTTGTTGGATGCGAGCTTCTGAGTGTTGAGTCAAAAGCGTCACGACCTCGTTGGCTGTGTTGAGCACGGCGGTATTGGCCTCGAGGAGTTCGCTGCGGATGGATTCACGTGTCATGATTGGCTGCGCTGCAAGAAAGGCTTCGCCAAGGTTCGTGAGATTGGCCAATTGACGCCCTTGTTCGAGGAGTTTCGAACGGATTTTCTCCGTTGGAGCTGGCGGAAGCGAGACGACGCCTGGTGGTCCAAACTGAGTCTTCGTTGTTCCACCGTCGATAAGGGCATGAAGACGTTGCTCGATCAGAGCTCGTGTGTCTTCATAGTGCGCGATAACGCCTTCGCCGGCCAACAATAACTCCTTCATGTACCGCTCGAGCAACATGCGCTGACGCCCGGCCATATCGATCACGAGCGCATCAGATTCTCGATGGTGAAGCACAGTCAACGTGAGCGGAATGCTGGCAAGGGCGGTGATGATGAGCAGGGCAAGAATCCCCGCGATCGGCCAACTGTGAGTACGGGTCTTGCTCAAGAGAAGAGCTTTGGCCCCAAACATAGCGACCTCTGGGTGAGGCATCTTACCAACGACTCAACAGATTCCTCTAGCCTTATCTACCGCGCTTTTTGGGGTTTCGATCTTCTGAAATTCGTAAACCGCAGGTCAGGTACACGCCTAAATTAGTTCGGAAACCGATCTCTAAAGCCTCATCCGTAAACTGGCCACTACAGCGCGTAAACTCCTATTGACCAACGCTTGTTTGCGGCCTAGCATATCGGCCCAACAAACACTCCCACCGACCGACGAAAACGGTTTGATCCCATGGTGGATGCCAAATCGATCCTTCTTATCGAGGACCATGACGTGGTTCGCCGATACTATGCTGACCACCTGAGGCAAGTTTTTCCTGGCTACTTCATCTTTGAAGCCACCACTGGTAAGACCGGTTTGGATTTGTATGCGTGGCAACCCATCAATTGTGTGATTCTCGACCTATCGCTGCCCGACATGTCTGGTTTCCAGGTCCTATCCCAAATGGTTCCTCATCCTTCCCAGCCTCTCGTTCCTGTTGTGATTCTGACCTCAATCAATAGCCAAAGCATATTGGAAGTTGCCAAGCAGAAAGGGGCTTTCATAGCATTGCAGAAGGACCTAACACCTGGTGACGAGCTCGCCAGAGTCATACAAAAAGCCCTTGTTGCCATTCCAGGAAACGGCACGAAGGTAGCAGCAGCGCATCCAACTTTTGCAGCTAGTTCCGAGGACAGTTTCTAGTTGATAGCCTAGTCATAGGCGCTTTTTCTCTTTTCGGCACACGCGGACCCTTTCCTTGTTTCTCCCTTCGAACTGTTCATTGGTTCTCCTCCTCCTGTGAGAGAGCCAACTTCATTTCAACAAAAGGAGGAAACAAGATCGTCTTCCCATTGCCGTGTCTCATAATCATCCGCCTGGACTGTGAGTGCATCTTCCTGCTCTTCTCCTGTCTTTATTGTGCTTCTTCTTTCTCTCTCAACGGTCTGGGGTGAATCGTTGTCAGCGTCGCTGCGCTTTCTTGGACGCTTTGCAGGGTGCGGGGCGCGTGAGGTCAGGAGGTAAGACCGTTAAATTGTCCACGCAGGCTCCGTCGAGCTGCGCCTGAGTCAGGCCAAGCGCCCCTGAAAGATCTGTTCCATGGAAGCGGGTATGACGAACGTCGGCAGCGTCGAGTCTGGCGGCCGTGAGATCTGCTCCGGAAAATGATGCCTCTTGGAGGTTGGCTTCCTGTAGGTTGGCATGAGTGAGGTTGGCGTGATTAAACGTCGATGCCCTCAGGTCCGCTGTTACGAAGTTTGCCCCGTCCAATTGAGCTTCATTGAACGTGGCGCGATGCAGTGTGACCCCGGCGGCGTAGATACTGCTCAAGTTCGCCTTCGTGAAGGTGGTGCCCCTGCCTTGCGCCCCCGTGAGAACGGCGTTATGCAGCTGGGCACTCCGAAAATCTGCATCGTCGAGCAGCGCGTGGTAGAGGATCACCATCGTCATATTGGCCGACTGCGCCTTGGTCTTCACCAGCTGCGCCCCTTCCAGATTCACGCCTTCCAGATCGGCTTGCTGTAAGACCGTGGAATGTAAATTTGTGAAGCGTAGATCAGCTCCTCGGAGCAGCGCGCCGCGAAGATTGGCTTCTGTCAAATCGGCTTCGTCGAAATAGGCGCCCTCAAGATCCGCTTCAAGGAGATGGGCCCCACGGAGGTGCGCTCCGTCGAGCAGAGCTCCTTGCAAATTAGTCTTGCTCAGTTTCGCCTTGACGAGGCGCGCATGGCGAAGGTCGGCTCCCATGAAATCTGCCTCCGTAAGCGTGGCTTGGGAAAGGTCAGCTCCATAAAAATAGCTGTCGACCACACTCGCGTTGGTGAAATCGGCCGCAGTGAGATCGGCGCCTTCGAAGTGGGTTCGCTCGAAACTGGATTCGTGCAATTGGGTTCCGACCAGCAGACTGTTGAAAAGTGCCGCCTCATCGCCGATCACTCGAAACAGATTCGCCCCGGATAATTTGGCCAGCCGCATGTCTGCCCCTGATAAGTTAGCGTCCTCGAGAGTGGCGCCCGTCAAATCCACTCCTGCCATATGTGCGTGTGCCAAGGTGCTTTGATACAGATTGGCGCGCCTGAGATTGGCCCCTTCCAGATTCGCTCGCTCCAAGTTGGCCTCCTTGAGCGCAGCCTGATGCAGATCTGCCAGACACAGATCGGCACGGTGATAGTGTTGGTCGTATCGTGCTTCCAGCCATCGAGCGTGCGACTGGAGGATCGAGCCGAGCGTTTTAGGCGGCACGGCTTTGTTCTTGTATGCACTCGTGCACGAAGCATTGCGCAAGGGCGATGGTGCTGAAGTTTCCGCCAAACAGAAACTGGCTATCGCAATGAGCATACCCAATACAAACGCCTGGAGGGGAAGGTGACGGGTTATCTTGGAGCTTCGGCGCATCATACCCATTGTGTCGTTCTCCATGGGATTTCGATCGATGTGATTCAATGTGCGAAAGGGCTCTGTGCAATTCGCGTGTCATCAGTGGGCGACCACGATGACTTGCGTCGGGCGGCAAGGTAGCAGAAGAGCGCGAGCATTACTAGTTACGTGATTTCTGAAATGTTCATGATCATCTTCCGCTACCACGTTGAAAGGCGAGGGCCCTGGGTTCGAGTCTCAGGCGGCTCAAGCAAGCAAACCGCAGGTCAGTCTCGAGGTGGATTGATCGTCATCTCGCTCCCTTTAACCTCTGGAGCACATCAAGAATCTCCGATGGCCTTGGCGGGCATCCGGGAATGCGCACATCGACGGGAATATGGCGGTCCACCGGTCCCGTCACGGCGTAACTTCCTCTAAAGATGCCACAAGTAATCGCGCAGTCGCCCAGGGCAATCACGAGTTTCGGATCAGGCGTCTGCTTGTGGACGTCTTTAAGAGCCCGTTCCATATTGACTGTGACCGGTCCCGTCACGACAAGCGCATCCGCATGGCGCGGAGAAGCGACAATGTGTACGCCGAACCGCTCAACGTCATACACGGGATTCGTCAGAGCGTTCATCTCCATTTCGCAGGCATTGCAAGAACCTGTGTCCACTTCGCGAATTGCCAGCGATCTTGTGAACGGTGCGGCTTTCTCGCGAGGCGCCGATATCGGCGCTTCCGAGGTTTGGGCTTGAGGATACCGCCCCGTCACTATGCCGGTCTTGAGACTCTTCTTAAGAATGCGGAACAAATGCCCCCTCCGTGTTAGAGATCGTTGCCGGCGTATGACAAATTGAAGCTCTTATTGATCAGCGGAAAATCAGGAATGATATTTCCGATGACAGCCCATTGAATCGCAGGCCAATTCGAGAACGATGGATCCCGCACCTTGCAGCGATGGATATGGCCATCCTCTCCGACCATGACGAAATAGAGGATTTCTCCCCGCCAGCCTTCGACCGCCGAGAGAGCCCATTCTCTCGGGCGCGGCTGATGACCCGACGACACCAGCACTGGGCCCGGCGGAATCTTGTTACGAATTTCACGCATCAGACGGATCGATTCATGGATCTCGTCCATGCGCACCCGTAAGCGTGCACGGACATCGCCATAGCGATAGCACACAACGTTGACGGCTAATTCGGCATAAGCGGCGAACGGGCGGTCTCTCCGGACGTCCTGGTCCATCCCCGACGCTCGACCGACAATCCCAACCACGCCGTGGTCCCACGCGGTACGTTCCGTCAGGACGCCGGTCGTTTCCAAGCGGTCGGTGAGCGAGGCGTTCGCAAAAATGATGGATTCCAGCTCCGCAAAATCCTTTTCGATCGCATCGAGGACATCGACCAGTTCGCTCCGTTGGATGGCCGACACGTCCTCCGTGACGCCGCCGATGGCCAACGCGCCTCGGAGAAATCTCGATCCGGTCAACCGGTCGTTGAGCTGCATCACTTGTTCTTTCATCCGGCTGCAGTGGACATGAGCCAGGGTATAGGCCGTATCGTTGCAGATCGCTCCAACGTCACCGAGATGATTGTGGAGACGCTCCAGTTCCAGAAAGAGCGACCGGAGATAGCGCGCGCGTCTGGGGACCTCCAGGTGCAAAAGGCTTTCCACTGCCTCGCAGTAGGCCAAACCATGTCCGAGCGTCGTGTCTCCGGAAATCCGTTCGGCGAGCGGAAGCGCGCTGGTCAAGCTATGTTGTTCGAACAGCTTTTCGATGCCACGGTGCTTCCAAAAGTGGCGGATTTCGAGCTGCATGATCGGTTCGCCGGCGACTGAAAACCTGAAATGGCCGGGCTCGATAATGCCGGCATGAATCGGGCCGACGGGAACCTCGAAGACGCCTTCACCCTCGATGTGACGAAACCGGTATTCGCCCTGTTGCCGGCCGATCGTCTTATCCCACAAGAAATCTTTCCTCAACGGATGGGTGCCCTTGGGCCAGTGTTCATGACGAACCAGACGGCGGAGATCAGGATGGCCTTGCGGGATCAAACCGAACAGATCACGAATCTCCCTCTCATACCACTGCGCGGCATGGACGAACGGGGTAATCGAGGTGAAGAGCCGATCGTGCCCGACCACGTCTATCGTCAGGAGCACCCAGTGCCGGTCCACGCTGAACAGATACTGAATTTCGTATTTCTCTTCGAGCGGCCGGCAATCGACGGCGAACAGCAGCGCCAGGCGGGCCTGAAGCTTCCCGTGAAGAAACCGGGCAAGCTCCGGAAGCCGGCTCTTGTCAACGCGGTACTGCACCAGGCGGTGAGATGGATATTTCGCAATCAATCCGGGGAAGGCCGTCTCTAGCTGTTGCACGGGTGATGATCGTTCCGTCACCGGTCTCTCCTACCGACTCAGCAACAGGGTGGAAGCCATTTCAAACAATTGCCGCAAAGTGGCTGGTAGGGCCACGCAAAATCCGAGGAGCACCGCCCCCAGCAGAATGATCGGAAGATGACCCGTTGACCACTGTTCCCCATGAACGATGTCTTTCGGCGCTGGACCCCAGACCATGCTGGTGATTCGATACAGAAAACCGGCAAAGGCCACGACACTACAGAACAAGAGGATGACGACGGGAATCCTGGTGCCGGGCTGGGTCCATTCACCCGGAAGGCCCGATGAGCCTAACGCCGTGATGATCTGCATCTCGCTGGTAAACAGCGCAAAGGGTGGCAGTGCCATGAGCGCCAGTCCAGAAATCAGCAGGGCCAGGGCGGACCAGGGCAGAACGGCGATAAGACCGCGGACCTGGTCGATCTCCACGGTTTTAAACCGTCGGTGGATGTTGCCGGCCGCGAAAAACGCGAGCGATTTGGCAAAGGCATGGTTGATCAGATGGAATAATCCACCGAATGTCCCGAGTGGACCGCCGACCCCGAACCCCACCATCGCCAAGCCCATATGCTCAATGCTGGAATAGGCGAACAACCGCTTATAGTTGTGTTGCAAGAGGATGAAGAAGGCTGCGAGCGCAAACGAGATGAGCCCGAACAGTGCCAGCAAGCCGCCGGTGAAATCCGGAGACAGGGCCTGATCGGCGATCCCACGGCATCGAAGGATCGCATACACCGCCACCGTTTCCAGCACGCCGGCGAGCATGGCCGCCACGGGGGCGGGGGCTTCACTGTAGGCGTCGGGCAGCCAACTGTGCATCGGCACCAGACCGACCTTCGTGCCGTACCCCACAAAGAGAAAGACAAAAGCCAGTTTCAGAATGTGAGGATCGAGTTGGGCCGCCACTTGCTGGAGTTGGGTGATATTGAGCGCGGAGCTGACATCGCCCAGCACGCGAAGGGAGGAATAATACATCAGCACGACGCCGAACAGTGCCAGGGAAATGCCGACCGAACAGAGAATCAAGTACTTCCACCCAGCCTCCAACGATTCGCGCCGCCGCCAGAACGCGATGAGGAACGTCGTGGCCAGCGTCGTGGCTTCGATCGCCACCCATTGCACGCCCAAGCTGTTGGCAACGGTCGCCAGGACCATGGCAAACAGGAACATGTGAAACAGAAAAAAGAAGAGACTGAGCCGCTGGGGCGCAATCACGCCGCGCGCCACCTGCTCATCCATGTATGAGCGCATATACAGCGAACACGCGAGGCCGACCGTGCCGATAATGAAGAGGATGACCGATGACAGGGCATCGATATACACGATGTCGGCGAAGGCCGTGACCGAGCCTTGTGAGAAGACGGCTCGCGCGAGGACCACCTCTGCACCGACAAACGTGCCAATGCTGATGAGATTCGTGACATGGAGCCAGCGCGAGCTCTTGATGAGCAGGCTTAGACCCCCGGCCATTAGTGGCGCGAGCAGCAGCAGGCCGACAGTGATCATGAGAGTGAATCCAGTCATTCCTTTAACTCGGTCAGATGGGTCGTATCGACACTATCGAAGGCGTCTTGCAGGCGGTTCGTATAGATGCCTGCGATCAGGGCGGCCACCAGCACGTCAAAGAACACGCCTAACTCGACGATCAGCGGCATGCCGTAGGTCGCGGCGGTCGCTCCTAGGAAGAGGCCATTCTCCATAACGAGAAATGCAATCAACTGCGTGACGGCCTTTTGTCGGGCGATCATCGTGAAAAATCCGATCAGCACGATGGCCAAGGCAATGGCTAACGAGTCACGCGTCAACAGGTGTCCAAAGGGGATGATCGGTTGGGTAATGAAGAAGGCGATCATGACCAGCGCGCCGCAGATCAGCAGGCTTGCCGGAACGTTAATCTTCATCACCAGCTCGCGGGTGACGTTGAGCCGTTCGATGACGCCTTTCAGCACGCGGGGAATCACGATGACCTTCACGACCACCGTCAATCCCGCGGCGATGTAAATGTGGCGGGTGCCGGTCAGGAAAGCCACCAAGGCAGCCGTCATCGCTAAAAACAGCGACTGGAGCGCGAAGAGGTCCACGCAGGCTGAAAGCCGGCGCTGCGCCACGATGGCAAAGCAGGTCAGGAGCAGCATGGCCGAACTAAAGTCGACGATTTGCGTTGCGATATGCGGCGTCAGCCAGGACACGGCTAGCCTCGCAAGATGTAAAAGAAGAGCAGTCCGAGCAATGCGAGGATGAACGCCACGCCGAGCAGATCGGTGACGCGAAAGAGCCGCAGCTTGGCGAACATACATTCGATTGTCCCGATCAGCACGGCAAGGACAGCAATCTTGACCACGTACACCGCCAGTCCGATCGATAGGGCCGCCGGCGTCACACTCGTCGCAATGCCCCACGGAACGAACACATTGGCGATGAGTGTGAGGAACACGAGCAGCTTGATCCCGGAGGCCCACTCAACCAGGGCCAGATAGCGGCCCGAATATTCCAGCACCATGGCCTCATGGATCATCGTCAGTTCGAGATGAGTCGCCGGATTGTCCACCGGAACCCGGCCGGTCTCGGCCAGGGCCACGATGAAAAGGGCGGCGAGTGCCATCACGTGGGAGGAAGGATCGATCACGATGCCTTCCAGCAGAGCGGTTTTGTGCACAATTGTGCTGAGATTGGTGGAGCCGGCGGCCAAGGCGATGGCGAAGATGGCCATGATCATGGCCGGTTCGGTCAACGAGGCCACGATCGACTCTCGGCTGCTGCCCATCCCGCCGAATGGTGACCCGGCGTCGAGCCCCGCCAGAATGAGAAAGAACGTGCCCAACGCAAGCAAGTAGACAAAAGCGATGATGTTGCCCGCAAAGTTCAAAGGCATCTGCGAGGCGAAGACCGGCACGAGCAGACCAGCCGTCATCGTCGACGAAAAGACGATGTAGGGGGTGGCCGTGAAGATCCATGAAGTCGTCGTGGAGACGACCGGTTGCTTGCCGAATAGTTTCCTGAGATCGGCATACGGTTGGAATATGCCGGCGCCCCGGCGGCATTGGAACCGCGCTTTCACCTTTCGAATGAGACCGACAATCGCGGGCGCAAGAGCGATGAGGACGATGGCCTGAGCCAGCGTGAGCGCGATCGCTTGGACTATCGAGTGGTCAGTGATCATGACATTCCGTTGTTACAGCGCCACCAACAACAGCACGACCAATGTCACGAACATATAGGCCAAGTAGAGATGAAGACTTCCCGTCTGGACGATTCGCAGCCGGTCGGCCAATCCGGACATGAAGGTGATGACAGGGTCATAGAGGTGCTTCTGAAACATCGGTTCGATGTGAAATTCGAAGCGCCGCCGTTTGGCGAAGTACCGCGACTCTTCCAAGAACTCCGTTTCGAGTTTGACCGTCGGCTGATAGATCGTACTGAAGACGCGTTTGATCGGTTGCACGAATCCCGTCGCGGTGTACTCCATCCGAGGGGTCAGAGGAATGCCGCAGCCCCAGGTTTTGCCGTATCGATATCCGCGGGTACCGCCGTAGAGCGCGACAAGGGCAAGCCCGAGTGCTGCCATTGCCGCCAGGATGAGACCAAGGGCAGGGGAGGAGAGACTCGAAAATTCGACGTTGACCGGTGCCAAGGCCCATCCGCCGAGCGCCAGCATCTTGCCTGCGATCGAGGTGCCGATCATTGAAGCGGTCACACGGTCCATGATTGGGACCACCAGCATCGGAGCCAGGCCGAGAGCGATGCAGCTTGCCGCCAGAAACCCCATTCCAATGCGCATCGGCCAAGGCACTTCTTCGGCGTGTCTCGCATGGGAACTACGCGGCAGAGCCAAAAAAGAGATGCCGAACGCTTTGGCGAAACAAGTCAGGGCAAGCACGCCCGTCAGTGCCAACATAGCCGCCGCGATCGGGAGCATGAGCTTCATCAAGAGTGAAGGCATCTCGTAGCTCAAGAACAGACTTTGGAAGACGAGCCATTCACTGACGAAGCCGTTGGTTGGCGGCAAGGCGGCGATCGAAACTGCACCAATGAGAAAGAAGGCGCCGGTCCATGGCATCCGACGCAGCAGGCCGCCATACTCCTCCATATTACGGGTGTGGGTGGCATAGAGCAGCGACCCAGCGCCGAAAAAGAGGAGCGCCTTAAAGACCGCATGATTGATCGTATGGTAGAGCCCGGCGATCAATCCGAGGGCTGCTAATTCCTCGAGACCGTAACTGTGGAAAATCATCCCTGCCCCGACGCCGAGCAGAATAATCCCGATGTTCTCCACGCTGTGATAGGCCAGCAGGCTTTTGAGGTC
>DASVBB010000110.1:0-4048 GCA_036376045.1 Nitrospira sp. | reverse complement strand
TTGGAGGCGTCGCGCCTCGTCCGTACAGCCACCAAACGCGCGACCAGCAGCGATGTGATGAATCCGAGCGCGATCGGGGCGACCAGAGGCGTGCCGCTCAGCTCGTTTCAGGACGTGTTGGCGCGGAAGAACCCGCGCGGCTATCTGCGGGCCGCACTCCTCGTGAACGAAAATCTCGACACGACTGCAGCGGTGGATGCTTCTTACAAGAAGCTCGTGTCGGCCGGCGACGAGACGGCCTACCTCGAGGCGGCGAAAAAAATGGCGGCCGGCAGGCCGAACCTGCTGTACGGAGGCGAACTCGCGTCCATCAAAGAGTTGACGAGCAGCCCCCCGGCGCCGGAAAAGGGCGCTGTGGCTCTTGTGGATTTTCCCCAGTATTTGGCCTGGAAGAACTTCACGGCAGGGGCAAAGGTCATACATGCCACGCGATACTGGCAGATGGCCGGCCCGAACAGCTTCGTGGCCGGTCCGATCAACTATCTCAGGACATATCAGCTACAATCCATCAACACCGAGCAGGCCAAGCTTTGGTCCGGGGAGACGTTTTTTGATCGATACGGGAAACCGAAGCCGCCGAGTGAACGAGAAGAAGGCTATCCGGCCAAATTCGCGCCGCCCCCCAATGCGTTAGTCAATCAATCGCGGCATGCTCAGTTACTGGCTGTTTTCAGCGGGGTCAGCAATCTTGCAATGGGCGCACAACCCACCTCTGTCCCGATCGAAACCGGCGAAGAAATGATCGAGGTGAGCGGCAGGCGGATCGCGACGCGTTGGGAGTCCGCCTCGTACCAATATGACGCGTCGGTATGGACAGACGAGAAGAATTGCCGCCTCGTCGTTAAGCTGTGGACTAGCGAGGCAGTCCCGACTGGGTTGGTTCGCAAGACGGAAGACAAAACATGTTCGCCGGTCGGATCCGGTCAAGTGCCCCGCTTCATGGTCGAGACGTATCTCCAGTCCTTCGAGGGATTTACAATGGCGGCCGCCGATGTACTCACGCCGGCAACAGCCAAATGAGATTTATCCGTTGACAACAGAACCCTGACTCAAGGGATCCTCCCAGTAGAAGGCTAGGCGCTCTCGCGGCATGCTGCGCCTCCATGAAACTTCTCTCTCTGCTGCTCACATTGGTCCTGTGCTGTTCCGGCTGTTCGTGGTTTCCCTCGTCCGTCGTTCATCCCATCACGGTGGGTGAAGTCGAACTCGACCCGCCCACTCTCCATACGATCGGCCTGAGTCTGCCAATCCTCGATGGTGATCAGGATTTCGAGGCCTCCGTTCGCGTCGCGTACCGAAACGTCGATTCAGAGACGTGGAAAGAGGCGCTGCCGCTGCAGCGGGTGCGCACCGACACGCTGTCGCAAACGGTTCCCACCTCATTTCCGATTGCAGAGCAGTTCGCGGGCAGCATCTTTGATCTGAGGCCGGGCTCTGCCTATGAGGTGCGCTTGACGATCGAAGATCCGAACGGAGGAACGACGACACGAACAGTCAGGGCCAAGACGCGGGCGCTGCCTCGTAGGGCACCTCGATCGCCACGTGTCGTACACGTCGATTCCGATGAGGCGTTGTCCGACGCACTTGCACAAGCCAGACCGGGCGATGTGATCACGCTCGGCAAGGGCCGGTATCGCGGGCCGTTCCATGTGGAGGGTAAGGGCACGGAAGAAAATCCGATCGTCGTCAAAGGGTACAGTCGCGAAGGAACCACGATCGAATCCCCCGGCGCAGAGTACGGTGTGCGCATTGCCGGTAGTCATATCCATCTTGAAGACCTGACCATTCGCTCGAGCATCTGGGGCATTGCGGTGACGAATGCGACTAACGTGATCATTCGACGGACGCACATCACGGACGTGTCTTACGGCATCAACGGAAGAGTCGGCGCCAACAGAAATCTCTACATCTGCGACAATCGGCTGGAGGGCAAGGGCGTCCGCTGGCCGGATACGAGTGGTCGGACGTGGAACTATGAGGGCATCGTCGTCAACGGAGCAGGGCATGTGATCTGCCACAATACGCTGGCAGGGTTCGGCGATGCGCTTGGATTGTCACCCCCTGGAGAGATCCCGAATCGCGCCATCGATTTCTACGGCAACGACGTGCTCTGGGGCGGGGACGACGGCATTGAGCTGGACTACAGCGAGCGGAACGTCCGGGCCTTCCGCAACCGCCTCGGCAATGTGGCGATGGGGATGAGTTTCCAGCCGGTGTGGGGAGGACCGGTCTACGCGCTCCGCAACACCATCTATAACACAGCGGTCGCGCCCTATAAGCTCAACCAGGAGCCCAGCGGTTTCCTCATTCTCCACAACACCTCCATCCGTGCCGGATCGGCCTGGCGGCAATACGGCTCCTCTGTTTCCAACTTTGTCTTTCACAACAACCTGACAATTGGAACGGACAAGGCGGTGTCGGTGATACCGTTCCTTCACATGGCCAGCATCGATTACAACGGGTGGAGCCCTGACGGCGAATTCATGTTTGATTACAGCTGGACGGGGTTTTCCTCGTTGAGCCGGCAATCACCCTATGAGCGTCACGGACATCTGCTCACGATGCCCGTGTTTGTCACCGCGTTTGCGGTTCCGTCGAATTTTGAATCGTTCATGCCGCCTCCGCCGCCGCTCGCCCTCCATGTCCAAAGTAATGCAGTGGATGCCGGTCTTCGGCTGCCCAATATCAATGACGACTATGCCGGTGAGGGCCCGGACATCGGCGTGCTCGAGCAAGGTGAGGCTGCCCCGCAGTATGGGGTCCGTTGGGAGGGAGAGCCCTAGATGCGCCAGGATCTCACTCCACGCGGCTTTGATAGGGAGTGGGATACAGAAGCGTGATGAGCGAGAACTCGTGGTTCCAGAACCACAGGCCGGCGGCCAGCACGAGCAGAATCGTGGGCAGAATCAGGAGTGCCAGGGCCGAGAAATCCCTGAACGACAACGGTCGCGTCACCACGGCGCATTCTCCGTGCTCGCCTCGCTTGATGGACCGCACCAACAGGGCAGCGTTGAGTTGATGGCTTTTGAATAGGAATGAGTAAAAGTCGCCGATGAGCGGGATCGCGCCGATGAGCCCGTTTTTGAGCAGGTTATAGGCCATATGCAGCTGCACGTCCCACGGGACCTGCAGCTGCCGCGCCATGACCAAAATCGATGCGCCGCCAATCGTCACGACCGCATCACCCACCACCGGAAACAGCCCGATGAGTGGATCGATGCCGACCTTCTGACGTAATCCCGGAAGCGCGAGCGCATTGTCGAGCACGAGGGCGATGCTTTCCGCCTGAACTTCCTTCTCGCGTACATTCATCCAGACAGGCTAGGCGGCCAGCCGAGACGACGGATACTAGGCAATACCCCAGGAACACAGGCGCCTACTTCATCTTGTTCGGGTCCTGATAGATCATCAAATGTGCATACGGGCTTTCCTGGAACATGATGTACACGCCGGAGGGATTGGGAACGGTCGGCAGCTGAGACGCGGCGGGATCGAAGGGCCACATGACCATCCAGTGCGGCGGTTCCTTGACGACCTTCGCGCCTTCTCCCGACATCACGACTTTGCCGTCTTTTTCAAAGTGAGATCCCCCGCGGGCCATGTAGGCGATGCCGGGCACAGTGTTCGAAGGTTTCGGCGCATTGCTCGAAATATCGGTGAACCATTGATGGCTCGCCGCATCCATGCACATCGGATCCGGTTCCGGGAGGTTCATCACCGTCGGCACGCACACGAAGCCATTGTTACTCTTCCTCACTTCGGTCAGCTTGCCATCGGCGCCGTAGACCATGACGCCGGCATCCTTGGCGATTCGCGCCGGCGCTGCGCTGAGCGCCAATGTCGTCTGATCTTTTTCGGACATCGCTTTCACCTCTTTGACCGTGGATGTCTTTCCGGAGTGTTTGTCGCGTGCCGTTGCGACTGTTGGGATGACAAGCAGGCCGGCTAGCATCAGGGTAAGTAAACGACAGCAGGTCATAATCTCTCCTCCTTCCTCCATTAAGGTGAACGATCTCGATCGTATCGTTGATCAGGCCTCAGCGGCCTA
>DASVBB010000106.1:0-19578 GCA_036376045.1 Nitrospira sp. | reverse complement strand
CTACTGAAGGGATGGTGAATACGATGTTGTTCTCACCCGCCCACCCTGGCCGCGCCGAGACGCGTCCTTGCCCATGCCCACCCGCCGTACCCCGTCGCGTTGACGCGCATCCCTTCCCGCTGGCGTTTTCGGTCGTATGTCTTTCGTAACCGACAATTCCCTGCGGCCTTGCTCACGGAAAGGTGTGTCCTGGGTAAACGATTGCGAAGCAATCGATGGGTTAAGAACATGGGCAAAGCGCACGTCTCGGCGTGCGCAGGGTGGGCGGGTGAGAATGGGCGGGTGGAAAATGTGCGCCGGGGTTTGGTGGGTGAGGTCGCGGAACGGCGTGTCCTGGGTAAACGATTGCAAAGCAATCGATGGGGGGAGCGGGTGGAAAATGTGCGCTGGGGTTTGGTGGGTGAGATGGATGATCGGGTTGACCATCCCTATAGGCTTGCTCTTTCTATCCGATGTGGCTGTCGGTCAGTCACAACTCGACCGCCTCAAAAAATCCAGATCATTCCTGACGCCCGCGGTGGAAACACCGATGGTCGAAATTCCCGCGGGAGCGTTTACGATGGGCTCGGACGGCACGCAGGCGCTTGAGGATGAGCGTCCGTCCCATCGCGTCTGGCTCGACGCGTTTTCCATTGATCTCTATGAAGTTACGACCGCCCAATATGCTGCCTTTCTCGCCGCCAACACACGTGCGGCTCCCTGGCAGTGGGAAACCGTAGATCTGGGACAGCACGGCGACCGTCCGGTGATCGGCGTGGATTGGCGAGATGCAGAAGCCTTTTGTGTCTGGACAGGCAAGCGGCTTCCGACCGAAGCGGAGTGGGAGAAAGCGGCGAGAGGGACGGACGGGCGCCTCTACCCGTGGGGCAATCAAGTGCCGACCAGTGAGTTGGCGAATTATGCGTTGGGTGCCCGCTTCAGTTACAACCAGGTACTACTGCCCGTGCGTTCACACGAGGAAGGGAAAAGCCCCTACGGGCTCTATCATATGGCCGGCAATGTGTATGAATGGGTGCAGGACTGGTACGGAACCAACTATTACGAAACCTCTCCTGAGAGGAATCCGCCGGGACCGTCCCAGGGCCAGTTCAAAGTTCTCCGCGGCGGCTCCTGGTCGGATCTGCCCAAGTATTTGCTGACCTACGGGCGGTTCAAGCTTCCGCCTGAGACGAAGAACAGTTATACCGGGTTCCGCTGCGCCAAATGACAGGATGCTGAAAATGGCAACCAGCTGCGTTCTCTGTCGCCTGTCTCCTTGCGACGTACGAAACGGTGTACGTCTCAGTCGCGAGGCTCCCTGCGGCCTTGCTGGTTATCCATTTTGAGCATCCTGTAGAAGTGAACGTAGTCTGACTAGCGGCAGCCGTTAGTAGATACTCTTGCTGACCTCGGCCGACAACGCGCTCTCACCCCCGAAGTAATCGAAGGCTGAAATCGCAAAGTAATACGTCTGGCCCACGGGCAGTCCCGTGATCGTGTAACCGCCGACGAGACCCACAGCGAAGGGAGAGCCGGGATAGGTATAGAGGCCTGGCGCTGTCCCTACGTAGATCTTATATCCCGCCAGATCAGACTCGCTGTTCAGCGTCCAACTGAGCGTGGCATTGCCTGTGCCCGGTGGAGGCGTCGGTGGTGGAGGCGGTAACGCGGCGGGCGGTGCAGTGGAAGGTGGTGGCTGGGTCGTTCCCGGTGAAGGTGTCGAAGAAGGTGCCGGAGCGGGCGGCGGAGAAGAAATGGAGACCGTGGGAGCAACCAATTGCGTCAGACCAGGCAGCTGGCTCGCGAGGCGCTGAAGGCCCCGTCCGGATGACGTTGCCGTACTCTGCTGCGTGGGCGCTGCGGCTGCAGTGCCGGTGAGTGCACCGGCCACCGGGGTCTTGCCGGTTGAGGGTGTAAGCGTGGCCGGCGGAGCTGAAGCCGTTGCCGTACTCGTCGAAGGCGTTGAGGTCAGCATGGAGGGACTCAGTGCAGCCATTCCGGTGGCAGCCATCGAAACGCGGCCCTCGGTGCCGGTTCGGCTTGTCTGCGCAGGGGCGACAGGCTGCGCCGACGGTGCCGTTGCATACGGAGTAGCCGTGTTGACCGAATCTCCAGCGGCGGACGTCTGGGTCGGCCGTTTCGTAAGTTTTCGATGCGGGGAGCGTGCAGACGGTGTGCTGGCCGTTCCAGGAACCGTCGCCGGGAGGCTGGTTTCAGCTGACGAGATCCCAGGAGTCTGGCGCTGAATCAGGCTGTGAGGCCTAGGCGATTGCGGGGGGTCCGCCGCTGACACGCTCGACACGAGCCCTATACAGGCGAGCGTTGCGGCCACGGACTTCAAGACATCGCCAATCGAGCGGTGAACGCGCAAATAACAGGAGGCCACCACACTATCTTTCGTCAAAGGTGAATCGTACAGGCTGAACAGGTCGACAGTAGGAGCATTGTGAAACCGAAGCCTTTGATTAGCCACATAAAGTCGATTTTTTACAGGTGGAGACAGGAGCAGGCCGGTGGACCGGACTGCGATAGAGAGATAGAGAATGAAACGGAGAATCTAGACGAGGATCAGAGCCAGGAGGAAGATACCGGTGAGAGCACAGAGCGACCCTAGATATTGCAAGCCGGTGCGATCCTTGAGCCAGGCAATCTTCCACTTCGCCGGATAGAGGGTTTGATGTTCGATGAACAGGCCGTCTTCATAGAACCCGAGCGCCTGTTCGATCTGGATCAGCACCTGTTTGGCCAGCCGGTGCCGATGCCGCTGTTGAAGAATCAAACCGCAGAACAGACCGCACCAGATCAGGCTTCCCAGCGCCAAGAGTAAGGACTCGACAGGAGAGAGGCGGCTCTTGAGCGGACTCAGCAGCAGGGCAAAGGTCATGGCAATCAACACGAACGCTCCGAAGGCCGTCAGGCGAATCATCTGCTCCCGGCGCTGATAGACTTCGGTCTTATACAGCGGATAGAGGACGGTGAGAGTCTGTTGTACGCCTTCGATAATCATGACTGCACCGCGGGCCCTCGATGACTCCTCGGGTTCACACCGACGTCAAATGGCTGATCAGCCAGTCTGTGATCGCGGCCGTCATCGTTCGAAAGTCTTCGCCACGTGTGAACTGATGATCCGCCTCTGCCAGTAGATCCAGCCGTTTTGGACCGTGCAGCGCCTCCAGCAAGCGTCGGCTCTGATGGAGCGGCACCAGTTCATCACGAGCGCCTTGCACGATGAGCGTCGGTGCGACGATTCGTGATGCCGGTTCGTATGCGATGTTGCGCAGGCAATCCTCGTACAGCCCATATTTGAGCCGGACTCGGCCCGCGCCTCCCATGATGTTGGGAATCGTGTCCGTCGATTGCCAGCGCTCCAGTTCGTCGGGGCCGAATTCTAAGCGAAGTTCTTCGGCAAAATCCACCACCGGGCATTTGAGAGCCAGACAGGCGATATCCTGACGTTGGGCCGCTGTAAGGATGGCGACCAGCCCCCCGAAGCTCGACCCCACGAGGCCCAGGCGCTCGTAACCCTGCGATTGGACAAGGGCTATCGCCGCCATTGCCTGTCCGACCGCCAGGGACACCGTGATGTCTTCAAAGGGCCCTTCGCTGTCGCCTTGGCCGAAAAAATCGAATCGAAAGGTGGCAAGCCCTCCGTCATTCAGCATTCGGGTCAGAGTCTTGTTGGTGGTGCTGTTTTTCCCCGAGAGAAAGCCGTGACACAGCACGACGGCGCCGTGGGCGGACCCGGAGGGAGAACTCAGAATGGCGGAGATCCGATGACCGTGATCGTCCTTGAACGTAAGGAGTTCATCCATGAGGGCGCATTCTAGCAGAGTGAAACCGCGTGCCGGGAGGGGACTACGAGGGCCGCAGTCCCACCGCCCAGGCGAGTTTTGCGGCAAAGAGAGTCAGACCGGCGAGCAACAGACCTGCGGCGATCCATACGGTGCTTTGCACGCCGAGCGAACCGAGCGGCTGACTCCAGGTCAGTGAGGCCAGAACCGATAACGCCATCGTCCCGAGGCTCATGCCGGCGAGGTGCACCGTACGCCATCTGTTCATGATCTCCTCCAGTTGGCCTCGATAGGCCGCTTGCTTCGCATGGTTCTGTACACGAGCGACGGCCAGCAGGTCCGGGACGACGCATGCCAGAACTCCGAAGATTACCTGTGTGACGAAACCGATGAAGGCCAGATGTGTATAGGCGACGAGGTGAAGCGATCCGATCGGCAGCAACGGCGGAGTCGTGAGGTAGTTGGCGCCCATCGCAAGTCCGGCGGCGGAAGCCAAGCCAAGGAAGAAAGCGCCGATCAACAGATGGTCCGTCGCGGCCGTTCCTGGTGATCCCGCTCTCAGCCAAGTTCTGATGAGATGAGCGGTACATAGGGCGATGCCGGCGACCAATACACAGCCCACGACGATTTCCACCCACAGCGCGGACATGAGAAACGCGCCGAGGAGGATGGAAAACCCAGCCGGAAGAGACCAGAGTGCGTAGCGAACCATGAGTCCTTCCGTCGAGGGCTTCCGGAGGAGCACCGGAACGAGCAGATGTAGAGTGACCACGGACGCAACCGTGAAACACCCCAAGACGATGAGATGAATATGCGCAAGGCGTGCGTGGGCGTAATAGCCGTCCGTCAGGCGGAAGGCCATTGCCACTCCAGCCGCCAATCCGGCCAGCAGGGCAGCCCAGGCAGTACGGTACATCCATCCGGCACCGGCTGGAGGTGGGAATGCCTTGCCGAAGTGGATCCAGGCCGGCTTGGTCAGCGACAGGACTGCACCGGCGAGCACCAGACCGGCGAGGCCGGCGACCGTCATATTCTTCAGCCAAAAGCTGAAAAGCAGGGCTGCCGTCGCGCCATTCAGCGCGAAGAAGAGAGATGAACGCGATTGAGTGGATGCGCCGGAGGAACGGTCAAGGGACAGCGCCAGCCCCCCGATGGCAAGCTGCAGGATGCCGCCGACGAGCGCACCATGGACATGCATCGGTTTGAGCCAGACAGGCAGCGGCGTGCCATGGATTAATCCGATGATCAAGGCGATGCCGAGCAGGAATGATGCTCCCAGCCATGTGAATCCGGTTAACAGGAAGCCCAAAGGCCCAACACGCAACGACACCGAAGCAGGAACACGGCGTTTTCCTGGACGCCGTGTTTGCGAAGAAGATACAAGCAGCTGTTTCATGGCTCGGCTAAGAAATAGAAATGGTTGGTGGGTCCCGAGCCGTGACCGATCGCCAGACCGTGGCGGATGGCTTCGGTGACATAGGCTTTCGAGGTCTGGACCGCGTCAACGACCGAACGGCCGCGGGCAAGATGGGCGGCGATGGCCGAGGCATAGGTGCATCCCGTCCCGTGCGTGTGAGACGTTTCGATGAACTCTCCTTTAAAAATGTTGAAGAATCTACCGTCATACAACAAGTCGGTTCCGCGCTCGGCGAGGAGGTGTCCGCCCTTGATAAGCACGTGCTGACAGCCGAAGCCGTGGATTACTTTGGCGGCACGACGCGCATCCGCGAGTGAAGTGATTTTGATGCCCGAGAGCTGTTGGGCCTCATGCACGTTCGGCGTGACTACCAGGGCAAGCGGAAAGAGTAGTTTCTTCACGGCCTCAATAGCGTCGGACTTCAGGAGGGGATGACCGCTCTTGGCAATCATGACGGGGTCGACCACTAAGTTGACCACTTGCTGGGGCTTCAACATTTTCGCAACGGTCTCCACGATGGAACTCGACGACAACATCCCTGTCTTGACCGCTGCGACCTCGAAATCGTCGAAGACGGCATCGATTTGCGCCGCAATTACGGCCGGCGGTATTTCGAATACATCGGTGACCTCTTCGGTGTTTTGTGCGGTGATGGCGGTGATGACCGACATCGCAAAGACGCCGTTGGCCGACATGGCTTTAATGTCGGCTTGAATGCCGGCGCCTCCGCCGGAATCTGAACCGGCGATGGTCAGCACCTGCTTGAGTGTTGTGGTCATGGGGATGAATGTCGCCCGCTGAGCGGAGAAGTCAGCATATATATACGTTGCTACGGAACTCTGTCCAGCATTGCCTCGGCAGAGTCATTCCTTGCCCATCTTTCCTTTCTTTCTCTCGATCCCGTGTGACCACCTTCCAAGGCCAGGGCTGGTATGTCTCGGAACGACTTCTTTCTTTCTGCTTCCCTTCCTCATGCCGGTGCGTCTGATCAATAAACGAGGTATCACTGCACGTCCGGCGACTTGCACATAGGCTTGGGTCACCGCACTTGCCATCTTCGTTCTCACCCTCCCGGTGGACGTCGTATGCAAGCTCGGGGATGGGATGCCCCAACGTGCGCGCTTGGACGAGCACCGACACCCTAATAATACGATGGTCTGGTGTGCGCGTTCGGCCGGGCGGCCCGTCGACTACACAGGCCACTTCTCTTCGTTCCAGGCCATCTCCCAGAACATCCACTCATACCGTGAACTGATGACGAACGAGTCCTCCATGCGTCGCTTCTCTTCTTCGCCCGCCGTCTTGGCCCACTGATCCACCTTCTTGCGCATCCATCGCTGCACTTCGGCAAACTCCGGCGAGGCATAGAGCATAAGCCAATCCCGATAGGGATGAGTCTTCGGCGGAGGGCCATGTCGCAGGAGGTGCCGGCCCACGACACAGTAGATCCACGCGCAAGGCAGTGCCACAACGGTGATTTCGGCCGCCGATCCCGACTGAGCCACCGTGAGCATGTGGCGGGTATAGGCATAGTTGGTCGGAGCCATGGGCACCGAGGTCATTTGTTTGGCGCTCATCTTCCACTTGGTCCCGTAGCCTGCGTGCAAACTCCTCTCGACGACAATCGTCTCTTCGGCCAGTTTGGTCAGTCGCAGGGCGGATTCCGAATCGGGCGCGCGCAAGGCGCCCGCTGAAAAGACACGCGCCAGTTCGCCGAGAAAGCGTGCGTCCTGCAGGATGTAATAGCGAAACTTGCGTTCCGGCAACGTACCGTTGCCCAGTGCAATGACGAACGGATGGGTCAGTTGTGTATCCCAAATCGGTTGAGCCAGTTGTCGAAGTTTGTTGGAAAAGGACATGGCGTTAGGACGGGGGCGGCGCCCAAGGTCTCGGCAGCCGGTTGATGCCGTCCAGCGCGGCGACCTTGTAACATTCGGCCAGCGTTGGATAGTTGAATACCGTGTCGATGAAATAATCGATTTTCCCACTGTACGCCATGACGACCTGCCCGATATGGATGAGTTCGGTGGCGCCTTCACCGATGGCATGCACGCCGAGCAGTTCGTGTGTCTGCCGGTGAAACAGCAGCTTGAGCATTCCCGTTTCGTCACCGATCAGCTGGCCGCGGGCGATTTCACGGTAACGGGCGATCCCCACCCCGTAGGGAACGTCCTCCCTGGAGAGCTGCTCTTCGTTCTTTCCGACCATCGAGATTTCCGGGATGGCGTAAATGCCGTAAGGCAACAGGTCGGTATCTGTGCGGTCGGAGATGCCAAAGGCATGACACGAGGCATGACGGCCCTGCTGCATGGAGGTCGACGCGAGGGCGGGAAAACCGATGACATCGCCGGCCGCATAGATGTGCGGAATCGCCGTTTGAAAGTGGGCGTTGACATAGAGGCGGCCGCGCTGATCCGGCGTGAGACCGATGCTCTCCAGATTGAGATCTTTCGTCGCGCCTTCGCGTCCGATGGCATACATCAACGTGCTGGTCTGTATGGGTTTCGCATGTTTGAGGCAGACGTTGATCTGGTGATCGTCTTCTTTGGCGATCGTCAGCACTTCCTCGTCGTGATAGAGCGTGACGCCGATGTCTTTCATCTGCGTTTGAAGCGCCCTGATGATTTCTTCGTCGACGAACTCCAGGAGCCGCGGACGTTTATCAATCAGCGTCACGGGGATGCCCATCGCGGCCAGGATGGATGCGTATTCGGTGCCGATGACGCCGCCGCCCACGATGGTGAGCGAATCAGGAATCCGCTTGAGCCGGAGGATGCCGTCCGTATCGATGATCGATTCATCATCAAAGGGAATCTCGGCGGGTCTGGCGGGTTCCGTGCCCACGGCGATCACGATGAAGTCCGCGGTATGGTCAACTTCCTCCGTCGCCTGGTGGATACGCAATCGATGCGGATCGACGAAGCTGGCCATTCCGTACAGCATGTCGACACGGTTGCGAGCCATTTGATTTTTGACGATGTCGATTTCGTTCGCAATCACATGGTTGGCGCGGAAGGCGAGATCTTCGATGGTGATGTGGGCTTTCACCCGATAGCCTGCGCCGTACAGGTTTCGTTGCCGAAACCCGGAGAGGTAGAGAACGGCTTCCCGCAGGGACTTGCTGGGAATGGTGCCGGTGTGGATACACACGCCGCCCACCATCTCTTTCCGTTCAATGATGCCGACTTTCTTTCCAAGCTTGGCGGCTTGAACGGCGGCCTTTTGACCGGCAGGTCCCGTGCCGATAACCAGGAGGTCGTAATGCGCCATCAAACCCTCAAACTGAAAGAGATGCGAGCGTGGGACGGACGGATTGCGATGTCACTTTTTGCTGATCGTTTCTCCGCTGCTCGTAATCAGCTTGCGTGCCACCTGAAAGGCCTCGTCCATGTCAGGCAACTGAGCCAACTCCGGGGTGATCTGAAGGTGACGGACGACATTTTGGGCGTCCACGACCATGACGGTACGGGCCAGAATATGCGGGTCTTTGAGAAACAGACCATAGGTTTTTCCGAAATCGCCATTGCGATAGTCCGAAAGGAACGTCACGTTGGTGATTTTGGCATCCTCCGAAAAGCGCTTCTGAGCAAAGGGAGTATCGATGCTGACGGTGATCAGCTCTACCATCTTGTCCAATCCCTTATTTTTTTCGCTCAGGTAATGCGTCTGCTGCTCGCAGACCTTCGTGTCGAGCGATGGCACCACGCTGATGATGCGGACTTTGCCTTTGCCTGTGGTATCGGCCAAATTGACCAGTGAAAGATCGCGCTGCGTGAGTTTCACGTTGCGCAACTGGTCTCCGACTTTGATGCCGTTGCCGGACAGTGCCAAGGGACTGCCCTTGAACAGGACGTTATGACCGTCCCCCGCAGTGGCGCTGCCGTCGGCCACTGGGTAGTTCTTATACATGAACATGTCCTGTCCACTGCTGCAGCCAGTCAGGATCATTGCGCCCAGCCACAGACCAATGAGGAAGTGTCGTCCATGGATCGTCATGAGGAAAGTTCTCCAGCTCATTTTCATAGGGTGTCGGGATCGCTACCGCTGCAAAAAGTCTATCATAGCTCGGTTTGCCAGATCAGGCCGTTCCCATTGAGGAATATGCCCCGCATTCGGAATCCGCACCAGGGATGATCCTTTGATCGTTCGCTGAAGTTCTTCGCCGACCGCGAGGGGAAAGACGCGATCCTCTTCACCCCAGACGATGAGCGTCGGATGGGCGATCTCGCCAAGCCGCCTGGCAAAGCCCCTCTCCCATAAGGGGAGCGAGTCGCGGACGGTCATCAGCGGCCGGATCATTCCGGGCCGTTGCCGGTTGCGGTTGGAGCGCTCAATGACCGCAGGCGTCAGGAGGGCGGGATCGTGCACGATTTCTTTCAGCATTGATTCGATCATGACGCCACCGAACAGCCAGTTGCCGAACGACGCCAGCCACGACGGTGCGGGGGTGTCCAGCGCCCGTCGAATCGATGGGCTGGTCACGCGTTCGCGTACGTTGGCGGGAAGGCCATCAATGAGCACCAGTTGAGAGACCCGGTCCGGATGGGCGAGGGCCATCCCGATGGCGAGACCCGCGCCCATGGAATTGCCCACCAGGGTGGCTTGGGGGATTCTCAACGCGTCCATAAAACCGACGAAATAGTCCAGCATTTGATCCGGGCGGTACTCGATGTCTGGCTTGTCCGACAGCCCTGATCCGATGAGATCGGGCGTGATAAGCCTGAATTCCGCCGACAGCGGCCGTTGCTGATGCTCCCACTGCCACATCGAGCCGCCGAATCCGTGGATCAGAATGACGGGCCGCCCTTGACCGACGTCCAGGTAGGCCAGGCTATGGCCTTTTACGAGAACGGTGTGGATGGGAAGACGTTCGAAGGCTTCAAAGTAGGGAGGCATCGGGGGAGGAGAAGAGCAGGCCGCCATGACGATGACTACTGCGAGCGAGACGACCCACGGCCGGACCGCGTTATTCCAGTTGGATGACCGTCTCATCCGTTTTGACGTTCTCGCCTTCGGTGACAAGGATGCCAATGACTTTGCCGTCGATCGGCGCAGGTACGCGGCTTTCCATTTTCATCGCTTCGATGATTAGGAGCGGATCGCCCGCTTTGACGCGTTGGTCTTTCGAGACGAGCACCTTGACCACGCGTCCGGGCATCGGAGGCGCGACGTCGCCGGGTTTCGAGGGTTTCGGTCGTTTGGGTTTGGTATTGGTACCGCTGTCAGGAGCTTCCGGAACGCCGGCCAACACTTCCTGAATGGCTTCGAGCGACACCTCTTCCAGCTTGTCGTTGACTCGGATGTAGTACGGCTTGCGTCCGTCGGTTTTCCGGCCTGATCCTGAGACCTTCACATGGTAGGTCTCGCCGTGCACGGTGACATTGAATTCTACCGGCGCCAAGTGCAACTCGCCGGCGACTGCCGGCCCTTTCGCCGGCGAAGTTTCGAGCGGTTCAGGCACCAAATCGCCTTTCTCACGTGCCTCGAAGAAGTCCCGAGCGATGGCGGGGAAGAGAACAAAGGAGAGCTGGTCTTCGACGGTGCCCGCCGAAGGGGGAAGATCCTTCTTCACCGCGTCAAGTTCGGGGTCCAGGCGATCCGCCGGCCGCGTTTTGATCGGCTCTTCGTCTCCGACCGCCCGGGCCATAATTTCCCGGTCCACCTGTCCGGGAGCGCGACCGTAGAGGCCGAGGAAATAGTTCTTTGTCTCGTTGGTGATCACCTTGTAACGCTCGCCGGTAAGGACGTTCAGCGTGGCCTGTGTGCCGACGATCTGGCTTGTCGGCGTGACCAGCGGGGGATAGCCCATGTCCTTCCGCACTCTCGGCACTTCGTCGAGGACTTCCTTCATACGGTCAAGGGCGTTCTGCTCCGTGAGCTGAGCTGCAAGATTGGAGAGCATACCCCCCGGGATCTGGGAGGTCAAAATCTCCGCGTCGACGCCGGTGAAGTCGCTCTCAAACTGGCGATACCGACGGCGAACAGTCCGGAAATGCTCGGTAATCGGCAACAGCGAGTCGAGCGCCAGGCCGGTGTCGTAGGGTGTGCCGAGCAGCGAGGCCACAACGGTCTCGGTTGCAGGGTGAGACGTGCCTCCGGCCAATGGCGACATGGCCGTGTCCAGCATGTCGAGTCCTCCCAGGATCGCCATAAGGGCGGACATCGAGGCCATGCCGGAGGTGTAATGGGAATGCAGATGAATCGGGACCTTGACGGCGGTTTTCAACCGACGCACCAAATGATAGGCATCAAGCGGCGCCAGCAGGCCAGCCATGTCCTTGATGCAGAGCGTGTCGGTGCCGAGGTCTTCCAGCTGCTTGGCCAAATCGACGTAGCGGTCGATGTTGTGCACGGGGCTGACCGTGTAACTGATGGCCGCCTCCGCATGTTTGCCGCACGCTTTCACCTCTCGTATCGACCGATCGACGTTCCGCACATCGTTCAGTGCATCAAAGATGCGGAAGACGTCGATGCCGTTAGCGGCGGAGCGCTCGATGAACCGCTCGAGCACGTCGTCGGCATAATGGCGGTAGCCCACGAGGTTCTGGCCCCGGAGGAGCATTTGCAGCTTGGTGTGCGGCATCGCGGCACGAAGTGCCCGGAGCCGCTCCCAGGGATCCTCCTTGAGAAACCGAAGACACGTGTCGAAGGTGGCACCGCCCCACACCTCCAGCGACCAGAAGCCGACGGCATCGAGCTTTTGCGCGATCGGCAGCATGTCTTCCGTCCGCATCCGCGTGGCCAAGAGGGATTGATGCCCGTCACGAAGCGCGACATCGGTAATCAGAATCGGCTTCCCGGCAGCCGGCTGAATGGCGAGCTCACGCGGACGAGCGGACGGCTTCGAGGCGGCGCTCGAAGGACGCTTCTTTGCCGCAGGCTTCTTGCTGGGTCGTTTCGTCGCCATGGGTGTTCGTCTCAGAAGGATGAGCCGCCGTGCGGTGTTACAACCCCTCGTAGGCCGCAATCGCGGCGGAAATTGCGACCACCAGATCCTCCGGCTGCTCGAATTCGTCATACGTGAAGAGGTCGGGGTGAGTCTCCAGGTAAGATGTGTCGAAGCGTCCGGCCAGAAAGTCCTGGTCTTGCATGATGGTTTTCATGAATGGAATCGTGGTCTTGACCCCGCGCAGAACGTATTCTTCGAGCGATCGCCGCATGCGGCTGACGGTTTCCTCCCACGTCCGGCCGCGGACGGTCAGCTTGGCCAGCAAGGCATCGTAATACGGCGGAACCGTGTAATCCTTGTAGACGGCACCGTCGATCCGGACGCCGATGCCTCCCGGAGACAGATAGGCGGTGACCGTGCCGGTACATGGCAGAAAATTGTTTTTCGGATCCTCTGCATTGATTCGACATTGGATGGCATGGCCCTGGAGCGTGACATCGTCCTGGTCGATGTCGAGCGGCTTTCCTGCGGCGATTGAAATCTGATTGCGCACGATGTCGATGGCCGTGATCTGCTCTGTCACCGTGTGCTCAACCTGAAGCCGCGGATTCATTTCGATAAAGTAAAACCGCCCCTCCGGATCGAGCAAGAACTCGACCGTCCCGGCGTTGTCGTACTTGACGGCGCGCGCAATGGTGGTTGCAGCTTCGCCCATCTCCTTTCGGAGCTTCGGGGTCAAGATCAGGGAAGGAGCGATTTCAATCAGCTTCTGATGCCGGCGTTGAATGGAGCAGTCCCGCTCGCCAAGATGAATGATGTGGCCGTGACGATCGGCCAGGATCTGGAATTCGATGTGATGCGGCCGTTCGATGTACTTTTCGAGAAACACACTACCGTCTCCGAATGCTCCCTGAGCTTCCCGCGAGGCCACTTCCATGTTCTCGCGCAGTTCCGCATCGGAACGGACGACGCGAAGGCCTCTGCCTCCGCCCCCGGCACTCGCTTTGATGATGACGGGATAGCCGACCTTTTTGGCAAAGACCAGCGCGTCTTTAGCATGGGTGACTCCGCCTTTCGTACCCGGGAGGATGGGGACGCCGACGGATTCGGCCAGATCGCGGGCCTTCACCTTGCTCCCCATCAACGTAATGGCGGCCGGAGAAGGCCCGATAAAGGTGATGCCGGCGGCCTGACACCGCTCTGCAAACTCGGCATTTTCCGAGAGAAATCCGTACCCGGGATGGATGGCGTCGGCACCGATGCGGAGGGCAAGGTCGACAATCTGTGGCCCGTCCAAAAAGCCCTTCACCGGTCCAGGTCCGACGACGTAGGCTTCGTCAGCCTTTTTGACGTAGATCCCGGTCGAATCCCCTTCGGAATAGATGGCGGCGGTCGCAATGTTCAATTCACGGCAGGCACGGATAATCCGCATGGCGATCTCACCGCGATTGGCCACGAGGATCTTCTTGAACATGTCGCGTTCCTGCTCCTGAAGTTGCACGCGCTGCTCCGTAGAGACGGGCGCAAAGGAGGCGTAAGCTAGCATAAGATCAAGAAGAATGTCGAGGGAAGCGACGCTGAAGGCAACGTGTCGGAGTGGGATGAAAGGAGATGACCGCCGAAAGGAAGGGGCGGCCGGCCGTCCCTTCCTTGTGGGCTCTGATTACTTGGCCTGCACCAAAAATCCTTTGGACCTGGCATTGCCGCCGCCGGCCACGACATCAATGAAAGACATTCCGGCTTTCACGTCGGGGACAGTCGCTTCGATGGTGGTGTCGTTCACGAATTTGTAGTCGATTTTCGCCGGTCCTGCGGCACTGAAGGCAACCCCATGAAAGCATTCCTTCGTTCCGAAGTTCTCGCCCTTGATCGTGACCTTCTGTCCCGGCTTGGCTTCGTCGGGCTCGACTTTATGGATTTTTGGACGTTTGGATCGGTCGCAGATCGGATCACGCTCCACGCGCTCGACATCTGATCCCTTGATGGACTCCATGTCATACAGCGTGAAGCCGGCACCCTCGACGATGGATCCCTTTTCACCGGACTGCTGCTGTTCTTCCCCGCGGGAATCCGGAGCGAAGATCAGGCAGAGCCCGATCAGCCCCATGAGGTAGACCAATGATCGCCGGATCTGCATAAAGCCCTCCTTGAATCGATAAGACAGTATTATTTGCGCTCAAACGGAATATAGGTGTCTGAGATAATTTGCCGTCCAGCGGGCGATTGTGCGAATTGCACGAAGGCATCGACGACAGGATTCGGATCCTTCTTTGCGAGCAGGAGAACGGGCCGCCGGAGGGGATAGCGCCCATCCTTCACCGTGGGAACTTCCGGCTCCACCTTATCAACGGGTAGCAACCGGACAGCCACGCCGCTCGTGACGACGGCCAATCCCTGAGTGAGCGAGATATAGGCCACTGCGGACATGGGCGGTAGCGTGCCGACCACCGTCTTGATAACCTTGTCGTCCTTCGCGATGACCTTGGTGTTGTCGGGAATCTTGCCGTCGATGCCGAGCTGATGTTCAAATGCATCACGAATGTTTTGGTTTTTCGGCCGGTCGATCAGGAGAATCTTTGTTTCCGGTCCGCCCAACTCCGACCACTCCTTGACCTTGCCTGAATAGATATCGGCCACCTGCTGCTTTGTCACTTCTTTGGTGAAATTGGAGAGATGGACTAGGATGCCGATCCCGTCCCAGGCGATCTGCGAGGCGCCCAAGGAGGGATCTTCCGATCCTGTGACGGCGACATGGGCTTCGCCGCTCTTGACCATTTCTACCGGCTTGGAGTGGTCGTCCCAAATGACATCGACATAGGCACGAGGGTTGGCTTTTTCAAACGCCCGGGCCAGCGATTCGATGGTGCTGAGTTCGGGGCCATTTCCGACGACGACCAGGTTGCCAGAGACCTCCGCTCGGCTCAATAGCGGAAGTGCCGCGTCAGTGGTGATCGACACGCAAAGTGCCCACAGGAGGACAATATACGGGATGAGCCTTGACCGGTGGCCTGAAGGGGGTGCCGAGGACGAGCGCGTCAGCCGATCCATGCGAGAGAGTTAGTTTCCTGTCTTATCCGGAGTCTGGGGCGGTGGAGTCTCCGAGCCAGAGAAGACATCCTGGATGGCCGGTGGCGCGCTTCTGGCGCCGAACAACGGAGGGAGCTTCGAGAATCCGCTGGTACGGGTTTTCAACATGTCGTACGCCTTCATTTCCTTAAAGCCCGGCTTGTGATCGCCCTTGACCGTCGAGACGAAGGAAGAGAGCAATCGTGTTGCATCCTGCGCCTGGCAGAACGGACAAATGGTGTCTTCCTCCCTGGCATGGACCGATTGTGTGACATCGAACTGTTTTTCACAGCGCCGGCAACGGTATTCGTACAGTGGCATGTGTTTCCCCCGCCAAGTGTCGGCGGCCGTTCGAGCGCAGGTGCGCCCTTGACCATCCGTTAAAGTTTGCCTTATTGTAGCACACCTACCTGGTTCGTAGACTAGGGGATATCAGTGACATGAGGAGGAGGATGTGAGATGGCGGTGCTGATTCGACGCTATAAGGGCCACAATGGCATCATGCAGGAAGAGCGCATTGATGACGACGATCGTATCGAGCGCTATTTCCGACTGTTTGAGAAGGCCGACATCAAGAAGTTGGAGACCGGTGTGAAAGTGTTCATTGAAAAGGACGAATGGCAGCTCCTTCCTTAGTAGACGGAAAGGGATCTCATCACGCCCCAGCCCTCACGATTCATCCATGACGTATTGGATACACGTTGCCCATTCGATCGATCGGGTGACGTTGCACAGGGATCGCTGCTCGGAAGTGCCTTCCGCCCAAACCTCGACCGATTATTGGGGAGGCGGCTGGTACGATTATCCTGACAAGGAACGTGCGCTTGCCGCGATGGAACAGGCGGGACCCACCGACCTCCGCCGATGCCCTCTCTGTAAGCCATAGCAGGATGTTGAAAAATGCCGTTGGCTTTGTTCTCGCATCGTTCAGGGCCTGGACCAAAAGGATTCACTTGAGGCAAGGTACCTATCCGCTCGCATTTGCTCGAAGCGAGCGGATCAAGCAAAGCTTGGTGTGTACCTCCTCGGCCCTTCACTTGCTGCGGCCGCCCCAAGCGGCCTTTTTGAACATCCTGCGAAGTCTCTAACCGAGAACACCCTCCAGATCCATGCCTCGTCTCGCACTGCTGCTCACCACTTTCATTTGGGGCGCGACGTTTCCGGCAACCAAGGCGGCTCTGGAACAGATGCCGCCCCTGTCGTTTTTGAGCCTTCGATTCCTGCTCGGGACGCTGCTGATTGCGGGGTGGTTCCTCGCGACCGGATACCGTCTGCGACGGGAACAAGGTGTGTTGTATGCCAGCGCCGTGGCGACCGTGTTCTTGTTCTTCGGTTACGCGCTGCAAACAGTCGGCCTGTACCATACGAGTGCCTCGAATAGCGCCTTTCTTACCGCCCTCTATGTGATTATCGTACCGCTCATGCTGCGTCGGTTCGATCGCCGTGTGATGGCCGCGACGGTCATTGCCACCACCGGGTTGTGGCTCCTCGTCAAGCCCAGTGCGACGATGAACCTCGGCGATGCGATGACGATCGGTTGCGCCGTGGCGTTTGCGGGACACATTGTCTGTCTTGAGCGGTACACGCGCCTGTTCGATGCGCCGAGTTTACTGTTATGGCAGATGGGCGCGATGACCTTGCTGTTTTTCCCCATGATGATGTGGGAACATGCTCCCGCTCAGGCCTTTGTTCCTTCGCCGGTGCTGCTGACAGGCCTGACGGTCACCGGCGTGTTCGCCACGGGCGCATTTGCCGTGCAGATGTGGGCACAGCAGCTGATTCCCGCTCAGCAAGTCGCGTTGATTTTTGCGTCCGAGCCCGCGTACGCGGCATGGTTGTCATGGTATTTTCTCGGAGAGACGCTGGATGTTCAGGGCTGGATTGGAAGCGGATTGATTTTGACGGCGGTCATCATCGGTGCGTTGGTGTCACCGTCGCCAGAAGCGGTTGCCGGCGCCACCGAGCCCGCCTGATCGAAACGGAGCAGCATGGCGCAGAAGTTTGGGAACGGTCGTTGGGTACGGGAAGGGTTTCTGGACAATCGCCTCGAGGGGACCGTCGTCGGTCGCATCGTCCTGGCCGCCGTCGGTGCGGTAGAGCTCTACCTGAAGGGCGACTTCAAGCCAGACATTGCCGGCCAACTAATCCAGTTCCGCAACAGTCGCTTCGAAGATGATGAGTTGGCCGGGCAGGTGATCGGCGATCTGGAGAATCCTCAGATGGGAACGGTCAATCTCATTTCATTCGATCCGCATCCGAATCTGGTTCCGCACCCCTATGTCGAATGGTTTTCGAGCGGCTCGAATCATTATCGATTCGAATTACAACCGGAAGATGCGTGGATTGTGCCGCCAAACGAATACGGCTCGATGGATGAGGAAAGCCGACAGATTCGAACCAGGTTGGCCGGACGAGTCATCGCCCGGCCTGAGAGAGAAGAAGAGTCTGATTGGGTCTGAACGGAGGCGGCGTTACCCTTCAGCCGCGCTGAGGGTCCCTGTGATACTCTCCTGCTTGCGTTTCTGCTCCCGCACATACACCGGCACTTCTCTGATGTCCCAGACGAGCCCGAGCCATTCCATGGCTTTCAGGCAGTAGTAGGTCATGTCGATCTCCCACCAATAAAAACCCTGGCTGGTTGAGGCCGGGTAGTAATGGTGGTTGTTGTGCCATCCTTCGCCCATCGTGATCATCGCGAGCAGAAAGTTGTTACGGCTGTCATCGCCGGTGTCATAACGCTGCGATCCGTACACGTGCGACAGGGAGTTGATCGTGCAAGTGCCGTGAACCAATGCGACGGTCGAGATGAAGAAACCCCAGATCAGCATCTGAGGGCCGTTCGTCCCGAGCTGCGGCGCATACACTTCCAGCATCTTGCCGAATCCGAACATCGCAAACCCGGCGAGTGTTGGAACGAGGATGTCGAAGCGGTCCAAAAACCGCAGTTCAGGATACTTGGCAAAGTCGGCGATGCCTTTCAAGCGGGGCGCAAAATGCGTCTGCGACGTAAACCATCCGATGTGCGACCAGAGAAATCCCTGTCGGGGAGAGTGCACGTCATCGGGAGAGTCCGAGGCAATATGGTGATGGCGATGATGACCGGCCCACCACAAGGGCCCCCGTTGGGCGCAGGATCCGCCGAGCACTGCGAAGGCAAATTGCACGGCTCGGGACGTTTTGAATGTTCGATGAGAAAAATACCGATGATACCAGCCGGTAATCGCGAACATCCGAACGAAGTAAAACGCGATGGCAACCGACACAGCGGTCCAACTGGCGCCTACCCAGAAGACACCCAGGCACATCACATGGACGGCGATGATGGGGATGCATCGAAGCCAGTCCATCTTGGGGATGCCGTCGGTTTTCATATACTCAAGGCCGGCCCAGGAGTCGAACCATCGTAAAACTGTAAACCAGTGGTCTTGCGCCTTGGTCGGTTGAAGATTGCGCACTTCGGACATTCGGATTACCTCCAAATCAATCCCGGTTTTCCACCGGGCATACTCCAACTGCTGAATCTCAGTAAGGCCTCAACGCTTGTAGGTGATTCACAAGGCGGGCTGCACAATCCAAGGCTCCCTCGAACGCCCCCTTACCGGCCTCGGACATTGGGACTGCATTATACATGAAATCTCTCTGAATGATAGGGGTTGGCTTAAGTCTTTGTTAATTGTACCGAATCATGCGTTTCTGTCCACTCGGACGAGAATTCGCGGAGTTCTGATGCCGATTCTTGGATGACGCTCGCTATCCAGGGACATTGGAAGACGAGGACAAGATCGTGTGGCGTCACACGCCGGAATAATAGAGACTTTCCCAACATCCTGTTAGAATGCGCGACCTATGAACGATCGATTTCTCAAGGCCTGCCGGCGCGAACCGGTGGATTGCACGCCGGTCTGGTTCATGCGCCAGGCGGGGCGGTATATGGCCGAATACCGCTCGCTTCGTGCGAAACATTCCATGCTGTCGCTCTGTAAGACCCCGGAACTGGCCGCCCAGGTGACGTTACAGCCCATCGATCGGTTTCCCCTGGACGCCGCTATTATCTTTGCCGATATTCTCCTGCCCCTCGAGGCAATGGGCTTGAATTTGGAGTTCGCTGAAGGGGAAGGCCCCGTCATCCACAACCCTGTGCGTGAGCGGGCCGATGTCGATCGGCTCAAGCCGATCGATGATCACGAATTGGCCTACGTTGCCGAGGCGATTCGACAGACACGCCAGGCGTTGCGCGGGCGGGTGCCGCTCATCGGATTTGCCGGTGCGCCGTTCACGCTCGCCAGTTATGCCATTGAGGGCGGCGGGTCTCGTAATTACGTGTTGACAAAATCGATGATGTATCGGGAGCCGGAGTCCTGGCATCAACTGATGGATAAGCTGGCTCGCGTGGTTACCGGGTATCTGCGCCAACAGATCCGGGCTGGTGCTCAAGC
>DASVBB010000105.1:0-2990 GCA_036376045.1 Nitrospira sp. | reverse complement strand
CGGGAATACCAGGTCGAGCCACCAGCCGTACTGGAAGAGCCAGAGGCTCAATGGCAGCAGGACCGCGTTCATGACCAACGTTGAGACTTGTGCTCCCCAGGTCGTGGTGAAGAACGAGAAGGACAGGCTGAAGATCATGATTAAGGCCAGCAAACCGGCCCATCGAATGCCTCGACTCACTTCCTGAAATTGCCCGAATTCCATCAGGGCATTGATCTGGTTGATAACGACCATGGCTCCGGCCATTTCTCCGATCGGAGTCTGGTGAAGATCTTTCCCGGCTTCATAGCTGCTGCCGATGACCACCGTCTTGCCGGCTACCAGGTCGGGACTGAGGGGTTGATTGTTCCGTTCGGTAATCAGCAATGCTGGCACGCGAGAGAACAAATCGGCAAGGGCCGTGGAAGCCTGAAATTTATAGAAGATTCGCTGTTCCAGATCGGACGGCCTTGAACTCAGCACGAGACGCTTCCTGAGCGTCCCGTCATACAGCACCCAGGGCTCTGGTGAGGAGGCCTTGGATGCAACCGGTGATGCACCGGCCGGAGTGCACGTCGCGGCTGAAGGGGCAAACCGGCGCCGGAGCTCTTCCCCGAAGGACGCAGGACTGAATGCCCCCTGACTCATCAGCGGAGCTCGCAACACCGCCCACGACAGCAGCGCCATCGACGGAATCGCGTGAGGTGTGCGATCGAGGCAGGTCGGTTCAAACAACCTCCAGTTCCGTACGAGACCGTCGTCGTCCCGGTCGCTCAACGGTGAGGCCCAGTGGAGAACGTTCGAGGCGCGGACAACGTCTTCCAGAAACTCAGATGGACGCTCCTCCCTCAAGACCACGGCATCCGGAGGGTTCTTCAGACCGGCGTCCGGCGGCGCTCGAGGACCGATCGTACGCGCAAAAATCATGTGAGGAAACGCAGCTTGGGGCGGTGTGCCGTCTGCAGTCGGCTGAGATGCCGTGGCATAACCGCGAAGGTAGGCGGCGAGTGCCAGATCGGGATCCACAGGATCCGATGACGCAGGGCGTGCGGGCGAGGCGGAGGCAACTCTGCCTCCGAGCGGAACGTGTTTGGCAAGTTCCACGTCGACGACCACGAGCTTCGCCGGTGCCTCAGCGGCGAAGCGAATCAGGTCCAGGAGCTTGTCTCGGGGAACGAACAGCGGCTCGCCCCACGCCCGATAGGTGCGCTGATCGATGTCAAAAAATACAAACCGCTCATTGCTGGCGGGGGAGAGGTCAAACCGATCCTGCCAAAACTTAATGGCCCAATCCGTGGCCGTTGTTTCGGCTCCGGCCAATCCCGGCACGTAGGGCCGGGCGAAAGACAGCACAGCGGCCGCGACCGATCCGATCAACAGGCTTTTGAACAGATGCTGAGCGAAAGGCGGGAGGAGACTCCATCGACGTCGGAGTGGCGCAAAGACGGGACGGGCTGTGAGTGCCGCGAATCTCTCCGCCAACCAGCCCATAGCACGATGCCGAACGAACTCGGCCTCCTCTTGAGGTCGCGCGGGCCCTAGTCTAGCAGAGTCGATATCAGATAAGGTACTGCGCGCGCGCGTGCTGGAAGGGGGCTATCGCAGATGTTTGAGCATCGGTTGCGGACAGGATTCATGCTGCGGTCGGCGATCCGGACGGTCTGTGCGATCACCTGTCTCTGGTCGCTTGGTGTCTGGGAGCGCGCTCTCGCTCAGGAAGGTGGCGGAGCACGCCGCGCGCTGTTGATCGGCATTGATCGGTATACGGTGGAAGCGGAGAAAGCTTCGGAATTGCCGGTCGCGCCCAGCCGGCGGCATTGGAAGAACCTCAAGGGCGCTGTCAATGACGTACGGGCCCTCCGGGAACTGTTGATTCACCGCCAGGGATTTCGGCCGCAGGACATTCTTGTGCTGGAAAACGAAGCGGCGACGAGGGACGCCATCCTTGGCGCTTTTCAGCGGCACTTAATCGCTCCGGCCAACGTCGGCGATCACAGTGTCTTTTATTACGCCGGACATGGCTCACGCATTCGTAATTCCCGGTCGATGGAACTCGATGGCAAAGACGAAACCATCGTCCCGGCCGACGCCAACCGCCATACAGGGGACCGGAACATCGCCGATATACGGGACAAAGAATGGGATCGGCTCTTCACCGGAGTCCTTGATCGGGGGGCGTGGCTGACCGCGATCTTCGACAGTTGCCATAGCGGATCGATTTCGCGCAGTGCGGCGCCGGTGACAACCTCAACGAGGTTTCTCGATGAAGATGATCGCGACGTGGCAGAGCTGCTGGAGCCGGATCTCCCGGCGCATGCCCCAGGAATGGAGCCGGAAAGACGGGACGGCGCCTTGATCATCTCCGCCGCGCAGGAAGATCAGCAGGCGAAGGAAACGCTACATGTATCTGGCGGCACCAGAGAGTGGCACGGAGCCTTCTCTCTGGCGTTGATGCGATCGCTCAACGAGCTGCCGCCCCACACCGGGGCCGTCCGACTATTCGACCGAGTCACGGCGCGGTTGCTGGCCGACGGGTATCAACAAGAGCCGGTGCTCTCCGGGACGGCCCTGCGACGTCATGCGCCCCTCTTCGGTGGAACGTCGTTCGCGGCGGACGACCGCATTCGAATCAATGTGATTCAAGCGTATGCCATGGACGACGTGGAACTGCAGGGCGGTGCCGCGATTGGACTGACGCCGGATTCGGAGCTGCTGCGTGTGTCTCCATCGGATCGTCAGGAAGTGCGCATTCAGGTGACGGACATTCACGGGCTGGGAAAAAGCCGCGGACGCGTCATCAAAGGGGACTGGCGGCGGCTCCATACGGGCGATGAACTGGAGGTTGTCCGCAAAGGGACAACGTCGGATGTGGCTCTGCGAGTCTGGATTCCCCCCGGGATGATAGACCCTCGAGCTGCCGACAAGCTTGCGCAGGAACTGGCGAACCTGGCGCCCGGTCGGGGAGTGTCGCTGGTTGCGGATCCGACGATTTCCGCTCCCACGCATGTGCT
>DASVBB010000079.1:0-22549 GCA_036376045.1 Nitrospira sp. | reverse complement strand
GGCCTATTCGGAGGCGAGCATGTGCTGTTGAAGCCGGCGGTCGAAGGTACGGGGATCATTGCCGGCGGGGCCGTGCGAGCCGTCGTGGAGCTCGTCGGAGCCCATAACATTATCTCCAAGACGCTGGGGCGAGGAAATCCGTTCAACACCGTCCGCGCGACGCTCGATGGCCTCACGCAACTCAGAAACCCGGAGGAGGTCATGCGGTTGCGCCGTGGCGAAGGGCTTCAAGCAGGAGTGATGGCATCATGACCTCGGCAAAGACCGCGAAGGCGGCGGCTCAAAGTCTCAGGATCACATTGAAGCGAAGCCCGATCGGCACACCCGAACGGCATCGGTTGGTCTTGCGGGGACTTGGCTTGCGGAAAATCCGGCAGTCCGTCGTGCGCCCGGACACGGCGCAAGTACGGGGATTGATTCATCGAGTGAACTACCTTCTGGAAGTGCAGCCATCATGAAACTTCACGAACTCGCGCCCGCCAAGGGCGCCAAGAAAAAACGGAAGCGGATCGGTCGTGGTCCGGGCTCGGGTCACGGAAAGACCGCTACAAAAGGACACAAGGGATTGCTGGCCCGCTCGGGCGGTGGGAAGCAGCCGGGATTCGAAGGCGGCCAGATGCCGTTGATCCGGCGGGTGCCGAAGTACGGCTTCACCAATCCGTTCCGGAAGGAATATGCCATCGTCAACGTCGAGAGTCTGGCCGATCTGCCGACGTCGGGTACGATCACGCCGCAGGCCATGGTCGATGCGGGCCTGGTGAAGCGTGTGACGTTGCCGATCAAGATTCTGGGCAATGGCGAGCTTAAGAAGCCCATTTCCGTCCAGGCCCACAAATTCAGCAAATCGGCGGAGGCGAAGATCCAAGCGGCGGGAGGGTCAATCGAGGTTATTCCCGGTGTTTGAGCGGCTCCTGACCAGCTTTCAGAATATCCTCAAGATTCCCGAGCTGAGGACCCGCATTCTGTTCACGCTGGGGATGCTGGTGGTGTACCGGGTCGGGGCGCACATCCCGACGCCTGGTATTAACGGTGAAGCGCTCTCCGAGTTCCTGCAGAAGCAGGGCGGAGCGCTGCTCGGCTTTCTCGATATTTTTTCAGGCGGTTCGCTGTCGCGGCTGACGATCTTTGCGCTGGGCATCATGCCCTATATCAGCGCGTCGATCATTTTACAGCTGTTGACGGTGGTGGTCCCGCACCTCTCGAAACTGGCGAAAGAAGGTGAGCGAGGCCGCAAGAAGATTATTCAATATACGCGGTTCGGCACGATCGGGATCGCGCTGATTCAGGGATTCGGAATCGCCATCGGCCTCGAGCAAATGAACGGCGGCGCATTCGTCCTCGACAAGGGATGGGCGTTCCGGCTGATGACGGTCATCACGCTGACGGCCGGCACCGGCTTCCTGATGTGGCTGGGTGAACAGATCACCGAGCGGGGTATCGGAAACGGCATTTCGCTGATCATTTTTGCCGGGATCGTCGCCCGCCTGCCCTCGGCCGTGGCGCAGACGTATAACTTGTACGAGATCGGCCAGCTCAACGCGTTCCTGCTGGTCGGACTCGCCGCATTGATGGTGGCGGTCGTCGCCGCGATCGTGTTTCTGGAAAGCGGCCGGCGTAAAGTTCCGGTCCAGTATGCCAAGCGCGTCGTCGGCCGACGGGTCTATGGCGGGCAGAGCACGCATATTCCGCTGAAGATCAACACCGCGGGCGTGATTCCGCCGATTTTTGCGTCGTCGATCATTGCGTTTCCGGCGACGATCGCGGGGTTTTTCGAAACACCGTGGGTCAAGGCGATCGGCGCGCAGTTGTCGCCAGGCTCGCTGCTCTACACGCTGATGTACGTTGGACTGATTCTCTTTTTCTGTTTCTTTTACACGGCGGTGGTCCTCAATCCGGTGGACATGGCGGACAACATGAAGAAGTACGGAGGGTTCATTCCGGGCATCCGCCCCGGACAACGAACCTCCGATTACATTTATAAGGTCCTCACGCACATTACGTTTGCCGGCGCGATTTATCTGGCGATCGTCTGCGTCATTCCGGAATTTTTGATTTACAAGCTGAACGTCCCGTTTTATTTCGGCGGCACGTCGCTGTTGATCGTGATCGGCGTGGGACTGGATACCGCGCAGCAGATCGAGTCGCATATGCTGATGCGGAATTATGAGGGGTTTTTGGGGAAGGGCATGGGTCCACTCCGCGGCCGGAGCGGGTGAGGACATCGCATGCGCATCGTGTTTCTCGGAGCGCCGGGCGTCGGCAAAGGTACGCAAGCGGACCGGATTGCGGCGCACTTCAAGCTGGCCAAGATTTCGACCGGCGACCTGCTTCGCGAAGCGGTGAGAAATCAGACCGACCTCGGTCGGGAAGCCAAGCGGTATATGGACCAGGGGCAGCTGGTTCCGGATGCCGTCGTCATCGGGCTGGTGCGAGACAAATTGGCCGAGCCGGGAAGTGCGAACGGCTTCGTGCTCGACGGGTTCCCGCGCACGGTGGCGCAGGCGGAAGAACTGGGCACAGCCCTGCAGGCCACAAAGCGGCCGTTGCAGCGTGTGGTGAATTTCCAGGTGCCACGGGCGGACGTGGTCCGGCGCCTGAGCGGGCGGCGCAGCTGTCCGAAGTGTCAGGCGACCTTTCACGTGGAGTTTGCGCCCTCGAAAAAAGGAAACGCGTGCGACCGCTGCGGTGAAACGCTTGTCCAGCGGAGCGACGACAAGCCGGAAGCGATTGAAACGAGGTTAAAGGTTTACGGGGAACAGACGGCGCCGTTGATCCAGTACTACGCCAACAAGCGGCTCCTCTCGGAACTGGATGCCTCCGGTCCCATGGACGAGGTATTCGAAGCCCTGTTCGGCGTGCTGGCGCCGTACAGTGCAATATGATCATCCTCAAGACGCCAGACGAAGTCGCCGTCATGGCACAGGCGTCGAGGATCGTGGCAGAAGCGCTGGCGGTGCTCAAGAGCGCGGTCAAGCCGGGCATCACGACTGACGAGTTGGACCGCCTGGCCGAATCGGAAATTCGCGCGCGAGGCGCGATTCCCGCGTTCAAGGGCTATCGCAATTATCCGAAGACGCTCTGTGCGTCGGTGAACGAACAAGTGGTTCACGGGATTCCCTCCAAGCGGGTGCTGAAAGAGGGAGATATCATTGGGCTGGATCTCGGAGCGATCGTCGGCGGATTCTACGGCGATTCTGCAGTGACGGTTGCCGTGGGTCGGATCGACGAGAAGTCAGCCACGCTGGTGCGGGTGACTGAAGAATCATTGTCGCTCGCGATCGAGCAGGCGCGTGTCGGCAACAGGTTGTCGGACATTTCGCATGCAGTTCAGCAGCACGTGGAGGCGGCCGGCTATTCGGTGGTCACAGAGTTCGTTGGACACGGCATCGGCCGGCAGTTGCACGAGGAGCCGCAGGTCCCGAACTATGGACGGCCCGGACAAGGTCCCCGCTTACAGCCCGGGATGGTCCTGGCGATCGAGCCGATGGTGAATATGGGCGGCTCGGCGGTGCGGGTGCTGGACGACCGCTGGACAGCGGTGACCGTTGACGGAAGCTTGTCGGCGCACTTCGAGCATACGATTGCGATTCAGCCGGAAGGTCCGGCGCTCGTGCTCAGTCGACTGTAAGGAATGGCATGGTGACACGTCAGGGGAAAGGATAACGGTTCGTGCCCAAGGAAGACATTATTGAAATCCAAGGATCGGTACTGGAAACCCTCCCCAATGCCATGTTTCGCGTGCAACTCGACAACGGCCATAAGATTCTCGCGCACATCTCAGGGAAAATGCGCATGCACTTCATTCGCATTCTCCCCGGAGACAAGGTCACGGTGGAAATGTCTCCCTATGATCTCACGCGAGGGCGGATTACGTACCGGTTCAAGTAGGAGTCTGGACATCTCATGAAGGTCAAATCATCGGTCAAGCCGATCTGCGCAAAGTGTAAAGTCGTACGACGCCGTGGGGTAGTCCGTATCTTGTGCACGAACCCGCGACACAAACAACGGCAGGGATAATGGAGCGGCTGAAGGCTGGCGAGCCTCGAACGCGCGCCATAAAACAGCGCTCGTTCAACGCGCGCCATCGGAAAGCGGCGTCTAGGCGCCGCGGGGCGGGCCGGTGAGAAAGAGGCTCGTTAGCCTCGGTCGCGGAAGACGTTGAAGGGGAACTAGGAGGAAGTATGGCACGTATTGCCGGAGTCGATTTACCGAGAGAAAAGCGGTCGGATATCGGTCTCACGTATGTGTTCGGGATCGGTCGGGCTGCGGCCCAACATATCCTCGAAAAGGCCGGAATCGACGGCGCCGTCCGGGTGAAGGATCTCAGCGAAGATCAGATCGTGAAGATCCGCGAGATCATCGACCAGGACTATCAGGTCGAGGGAGACCTGCGGAAAACCGTGTCCATGAACATCAAGCGCCTGATTGACACCGGGACCTACCGGGGGCTTCGCCATCGGAAAGGGTTGCCGGTCCGCGGTCAACGATCAAAAACCAACGCACGCACGAGAAAAGGTCGTCGTACCGGAGTCGGCAGCAAGCCGAAACCGGCCGCTCGCCCGGCTCCGACGGCGTGATTGCAGAAGTAGGAGTGTAGGATGAGCGTAAAAAAAGGGAAAAAGAAAGAACGCAGGATCGTGCAGAGTGGGATCGCTCACGTCCAGGCGTCTTTCAACAATACCATTGTGACGATCACCGACATGAGCGGCAATACCGTCGTCTGGGCGAGCGCCGGCAATCAAGGCTTCAAGGGCTCGAGAAAAAGCACGCCCTTTGCCGCGCAACGGGCCGGCGAAGCGGCAGCCCGCAAGGCCATGGAAAGCGGCATGCGCCAGGTGGACGTCTACGTCAATGGTCCTGGTTCGGGGCGTGAATCGGCAATCCGTTCGCTGCAAGGGGCGGGACTGCGGATCAATTTGATCCGCGACGTCACGCCGATCCCGCATAACGGATGCCGGCCGCCAAAACGGCGTCGGGTGTAATCATGAGAGGCACGCAGGTGTGCGAGAACGGGCAGACCATAACGGGCGAGCCCGGTAACCGGAGGTAGAGCACGTGGCAAAGTATCGGGGCCCAGTCTGTCGGTTGTGTCGCCGTGAAGGCGAAAAGTTGTTTCTGAAAGGCTCGCGCTGCATGACGGAAAAGTGCGCGATCGAGCGTCGAAGCTATCCGCCCGGCCAGCATGGGCAGGCGCGGCCGCGCATCTCCGATTACAGCACGCAGCTGCGCGAGAAGCAGAAGCTCCGGCGCATCTACGGGCTCCAAGAACGGCAGTTCCGCGGCGTCTTCGAGAAGGCCGAGCGGCGCGCGGGCGTGACCGGCGAGGCGTTGCTGCGATTGCTGGAGTGCCGTCTCGACAACGTGGCGTACCGGCTCGGGTTCGGGGCGTCCCGCAAGGAAGCGCGGCAACTCGTCGGTCACGGCCATGTGACAGTCAACGGCCGGAAAAACAATATTCCCGGCGCTCAAGTCCGGGCAGGCGACGTCGTGGCGGTGCGGGAGCGGAGCCGGAACATTCCATCTGTTCAAGCTGCGCTGGAATCGGTGGAGGGGCGCGGTATTCCCGAATGGCTGGAGTTGGACAAGGCCGGCTTCAAGGGGACTATTCGCGCGTTGCCGACCAAAGATCAGATCACGTTGCCCGTCAACGAGCAGATGGTCGTGGAATTGTATTCGCGCTAACGCAACTTCATACAACGCCGGCTTCATGCAGAATGCATCGCAGAAGGCGCGGCGGCTGACAGGATGAAGGGGGACTCATGATCAAGGCGATGAAAGATTTTCAAATCCCGATGCGGGTCGAAGTCGACAAAGAAACGGCTTCCGCCACGTTCGGGCGATTTACCACGGAAGCATACGAACGGGGTTTCGGCACGACGGTCGGCAATGCCCTGCGCCGCGTCCTGTTGTCTTCATTGACAGGAGCGGCCGTCACGACGGTCAAGATCGAGGGCGTGTTGCACGAATTCTCGACGATCCCGGGCGTCACCGAGGATGTCACCTCCATCATCCTGAACGTGAAGGGATTGCGGCTGGCCTTGCACACCGACAAGCCCAAGACGATCCGATTGAAGAAGAAAGGTCCCGGAGAAGCCAAGGGGTCGGATATCATCCACGATGCAGACATTTCAATTTTGACTCCCAATTTGCATATTGCCACCCTCGACAAGGACGCCACGCTGGATATGGAGATGACCGTCAAGCATGGCCGGGGGTATGTACCGGCCGAGCGCAATAAGGAGGAAGGGTTGCCGATCGGAGTCATCGCGATCGATTCCATCTTCTCTCCGATCAAGCGGGTCAATTTTCATGTCGAGAATGCTCGTGTCGGGCGGATGACCGACTATGACAAGTTGACGCTCGAGGTCTGGACGGATGGGACCATCTCGCCCAGCGATGCGTTGTCGACTGCCGCCGGTATCCTGCGCGATCACGTCGAGATCTTCATCAATCCGGAAGCGAGAGTGGAAGGCCGGGCTGAACTGACCGGTGACGATGCTCAGCGGGAAATCAACAAGAACCTCTTCCGGAGCGTCAATGAGTTGGAGTTGTCGGTCCGGGCGGCAAACTGCTTGAAGAACGCGAATATCAAGACGATCGCGGACCTTGTGCAGAAATCCGAAGCCGAAATGCTGAAGACGAAGAACTTCGGCAAGAAATCGTTGAACGAAATCAAGGAAATTCTGACGGACATGGGATTGAGCCTCGGGGTCAAGCTGGATGCGATGGCCTCGGGTGGCGGTCCCAAAAACGAGTAAGAGAGGGTACCGTGCGTCATCGAAAAAAGGGCAGACAACTGGGCCGACAGACCAAGCACCGGTGGGCACTGTTCAGAAGCCTCGTGACCTCCCTGCTCGAGCATGAGCGGATTGAAACGACCGAGGCCAAAGCGAAGGAGATCCGCGGCTTCACGGACCGGATGATCACGTTAGGCAAGGACGGCTCTCTGCCGGCCCGACGCCGGGCGCTCAGCTTTCTGAGAAGTAAAGAAGTCGTCTCGAAGCTGTTTACGGACGTCGCGGGTCGATTCAAGGACCGGCCGGGCGGCTATACCAGGATGGTGAAAACCAGACGGCGGATCGGTGATGCCGCCGAACTCGTTGCGATCGAGCTGGTGGCCAGGGCCGAAGCATCTCCGGCGAAGAAATCCGCTCAGACTCCAGCCAAAGCCGAAAAGTCCGAGTAGGTTCCACCGGGAACCTACTCATCGGCAATTCCGCGTCAGCGTTGCTTCTTTGGTGACTCTGATTGGTCGTCAGAGTTTACTTGATTCCGCCCTCCTGCTATTATCGTGCCAGTCGTTTTTTCTCAAGGAGAGGAACGGAAATACCGTGTGGCAGCGGTGGGCACAACGGGTGTTGTTGGGGCTCAGCATCCTCTTGGGCTGCGTGCTGATCTATCTGCTGATGACCAATTCCACGGCATCCCCTCCGCCGACGGCCACTGCACCAGGGACCATCAATCAGGCGGATGCCATCATCTCCAAGTTTACCTTCACCCAGACCAAGGGAGACAAGGTACAGTGGCAGGTCGATGCGCAGCAGGCGCGTCTCTTCGAACAGGACAAGAAGGCGATTCTCGATGATGTCGCCGTCACGTTGTTCGGTCTCCAAGGCAAGGAGCTGACCGTGCATGGCGATGAGGGGACGTTGAATACCGAGACGAAGAATTTTCTCCTGTCCAATCGATCGGCACCGCTGGTGATTTACACGCAAAGTGGGTACATCATCTATACCAATCACCTGGCCTGGACGGACCAGACACGGGAGATTCGTACACAGGATCCCGTCCGCATCGTCGGAAATGGGTTGGATGTCAAAGGGCGCGGGCTGTTGGGTCATCTCGACACGGAAGAATTCGAAGTCCTTGAGGATGTCCATGTGGAAGTGGCTCCTGCTTCTTAGCTCGCTGATACTGGCCACAACGACGGCCTCGCTGGGTGCCGTAGGGCCGGGCTCCAACGGCGCTTCCGACCCGGCGGTCGGCACGACGGTCATTTCCCAGAAAATGACCTTCAAGAATCAGGAGAACCAGGCCGTGTTCGATGGAGCGGTCGTCCTGACCAGGGGAACGTTGGTGGTCTATTCCGACCGGATGGTGGTGTCGTTCGGCAGCCAGGAGGCCGGCGCCGAACCGAAGCCCGGGAAAACCCCTACGACGCCGGCCAAGGGGCCGGACACCGTCTCGAATCGTGCGGTCACGCAAATTGAAGCCACCGGACGCGTGAAAATTGAGCGGGATGCCGGCAATGCGACCTGCCGGAAGGCTGTGTATTACCGGGACGAAGACAAGATCGTCCTGACGGGCGATCCTGTGGCCTGGGACAAAGGCACCAGAGTCAGCGGCAAACGCATCACGATGTTCCTCGGAGAGGATCGGACTGTCGTCGAGGGCGGCTCCCACGTGCGGATCGAGCCGGAGGGAGGGGGCAAGTGACCGAAGCCGTGCGCGTCGAACCCGGGATGGATGGTATTGCCCGTACCCGCACTGCCTCGGCGGTCCTTCGGGCCGACGGGTTGGTGAAAAGCTTTCGGTCGAGAAAAGTCGTGAAAGGCGTGTCGGTCGAGGTCGCGGCCGGTGAGGTCGTGGGGCTGCTCGGCCCGAACGGCGCCGGGAAGACGACGATTTTCGACATGATCGTCGGCTTGATGCAGCCGGATGAAGGCTCCATCACGCTCAACGGGGAGTCTATTACGGCCCTGCCCATGTTCAAGCGGGCGAGAAACGGCATTGGATATCTGCCTCAAGAATCGTCGGTATTTCGCCGGTTGTCCGTGCAAGACAATATCCTGGCAATTCTGGAAATGCTAGATTACTCTCGTGCAGAGCGGTCCGAACGGGTGGATGCCTTACTCAACGAATTGGATCTCGGCCACATTAGAACCAGCATGGCCTATGCACTTTCCGGCGGAGAACGGCGTCGGTTGGAAATCACACGGGCCCTGGCCACGAATCCCACCTTCATGCTGCTTGATGAACCGTTCGCGGGCATCGATCCGATTGCCGTCGCCGATATTCAGCAGATCATCATCAGACTGAAAGGCAAAGGGATCGGTATTCTCATCACCGATCACAACGTACAAGAGACGCTGTCGATAACCGATCGGGCATATATCATCAACGAAGGTCTTGTGCTTGAATCCGGCTCGCCTGATACGATCGTGAAGAGCGAGACGGCGCGCGCCGTGTATTTGGGGGAACGATTCACCCTTTAACCGTATGTCTCATCCGATGAAGCTTCGCCTCGATCTCCGTCTCAGTCAAAAATTGATCATGACGCCGCAGCTGCAGCAGGCGATCAAGCTGCTCCAGTTGTCGCGGCTCGAGCTGCAGCAGAGTCTGTCGCAGCATCTCATGGACAATCCGTTGCTGGATGAGCTGCCGGAAGAGGCCGAAGAGAACGAATCGGCCTCGGCGGAAGAACAAGCCGAGGAGGCGGCGGCATCCGCCTCGACGCCAACCGAAACTCCGGAGACAGCGGAAACCTCCTCGACGCCGGAGGAACGCGACAGCCCCGACGAAGTGTCGGCAGCCGGATGGGAAGAGTATTTCGGCACTGATCGTCGCACCGGTGGAGGGGAAGGCCAGTCTTCTTCGTCGGACGAATTTCCCTCCTATGAACAGACGGTCGCCAAAGCGGCATCGCTGGAAGATCACTTGTTGTGGCAGCTCTCGATGTCCGGCTTGTCGGAACGCCACAAGGCGATCGGACGCCTGTTGATCGGCAATCTCGATGACGACGGCTACCTGCGCACGCCGATGTCTGAAATCATTGGCGGGACTGATTTCAGCGAAGCCGAGGCAGAGTCCGTCCTGCATGATATCCAGACCTTCGACCCCACCGGTGTCGGGGCGAGGGACCTGCCCGAGTGTCTGATGTTGCAACTCGGCCATTTGGGCAAAAGTCCTATGGGATCATTGGGGGCCCGTCCGGGCGCCCTCAAGGGGTCGATCGTCGAATCGGTGGTGCTGCATCATTTGAAGGATTTGGAAAAGAAGCAGTACGCGAAGATTGCGAAGGCCCTCGATGTGACGGTGGCCGAAGTGTTTCAGGCGACCAAGGTGATCGAAGGTCTCGAGCCCAAACCCGGACGGCCGTTTTCGAATACGCAGAACTATGTGATCGTGCCCGATGTGTTTGTCGTGAAGAATGAGGGCGAGTGGGTGGTGTTGTTGAACGATGATGGATTGCCGCGAATGCGCATCAGCCCCTACTATAAGCAGATGATGTCGTCCGGAGAGGGAGGCTCCTCAGAAACGAAAGCCTATCTGGACGAAAAACTACGCGCCGCGCAATGGGTGATCCGCAGCATCGAACAGCGCAACAAGACCATTGTCAAGGTCGTGTCGAGCATCGTTAAATTCCAGGAGCAGTTTTTTGAAAAAGGCATCCAGTATCTCAAGCCGCTTGTGCTCAAGCAGGTCGCTGAGGATATCGGCATGCATGAGTCTACGATCAGTCGCGTGACGGCCAACAAGTACATGTACTGTCCGCAAGGCATGCTGGAGCTCAAATTCTTTTTCAACGCCGGACTGCAACGGGTGGATCAGCCCAGCGATATGTTGTCCTCGGTCACGGTTCGGGAAATGATCAAAAAAATGGTGGCGGAGGAGGATGGGAATCATCCCCTCAAGGATGAAGAGATCGCTGCACGGTTGCGCGAGCGCCAGGTCCTGATCGCCCGACGGACGGTTGCCAAGTACCGGGCCGAAGAGAACATCCCGCCAGCCACCCAGCGCAAGCGGTTTTTCTAGCCGAACTCGGGACACTGCTGAATTTCCAGCCGAAGGAGCACGCGGATGAAGATCACCGGACGACATATGGATGTGACGCCCGCCCTGAAGCGATATATCCGATCGCGGTTCGAGAGGCTTGAACGCTACGATGTCTCACTCGATCGTTTGGAGGTCGTGCTAAGCGTAACCAAGCTGCAGCATACGGCGGAGGTGGTTTGCTCGATTCGAGGAAAGCGGTTTCAGGCAAAGACCTCGACGAGAGAAATGTACGCCACCGTCGACCAACTGGTGGATCGTCTGGACGGGCAGGTGCGAAAATACAAAGAGCGTCGGGTCGAACACAAGGGACGGACGAAAAGGGCTTTGGCGGCGCCGCTGGGACCAGCGTCCGATCATGACGAGTTCAAGATCGTGCGTCCCAAGATCGCCGTCCTGTCGAGGAGCGAAGCGCGAAACCGCCTGGACGCCGATCCGGGTGCCATGGTGCTGTTTACCTGCGCGGACTCGGGGAAGCTGCAAATTCTCAGACGGTCGGAGAGCGGTCACGTCGTACTCATTGATCCCTAAAGGGGGTCGCAATGCCAGGACTCAAGCTCGTGGTGATTACCGGTCTCTCGGGGGCCGGGAAATCTCACGCGCTAAAATGTTTCGAGGACGTCGGGTACTTCTGCGTCGATAACCTTCCGCCGGCCCTTCTTCCCACCTTCGTCGAGCTCTGTCACCAACAGGGCGGTGAAATCAAAAATGTCGCCCTCGGGATCGATATCAGGGAACGGGTGTTCTTCGCCGACCTGACCGGCATTCTTCAGCGCATCAAAGACCTTGGGCATTCGGTGGAATTGCTGTTTCTGGAGGCCCGGGACGCCGTGCTGGTACGCCGGTTTTCCGAGTCACGCAGACCACACCCGTTGCTGCCGGAGCTGCCTGTGCTGGAAGGTGTCCGCTTTGAGAAGGAGCGATTGGCGGAGATCCGGTCCCACGCCGATCGCATCATCGACACCTCCAATCTTAGCGTGCATGAACTGAGAGATCTCTTGAGCCGGCACTTCAGCCAGGAGCAAGCGGTCCGCCGCCTCACGATCTCACTCATCACGTTCGGGTACAAGTTCGGCGTACCGTACGACATCGATCTGTTGTTTGACGTACGGTTTCTGCGCAATCCCTATTTTGTTCCGGATCTCAAGCCGCTCACCGGCGAAGATCCGCGGGTCCGGAGTTATGTGCTCGAGGATCCCGATGCGAAGGGCTTCCTGGATCGGCTGGAGCAGTTCTTCGCCTTTCTGATTCCGCTGTTTGAGCGCGAGCGGCGGAGTTATCTCAACGTCGGCATCGGCTGTACGGGAGGGCGCCACCGGTCGGTGGTCATCGCCAAGCAGCTGCAAGAGAGCTTTTCCTCGGTCGGGCATCACGTCACCCTGTCTCACCGCGATCTCACCAAACAATAATTCTACGAACGCGGATCATTCCCCGCACTACGTAACCCGTGGGCAGGCCGCGATATCGGGTCCGTTTCTTGACAGCCACGGGACACGAACTATACTTAGGGTGCGACTGCGAAATCACTGTATTGAAGCCCCTTTTAGCAGTTTCGATCGCTGATGGTGGAAAAACGCAAAATGATTTGCGCTAGGAAGGAAGTCATGTACAGTCTGAGGCACGTATGCTGAATTCCCTAAAAGGCCTCGTCGATACAGATATTTTTTCACTGTTGACGCCCAAGCGCCAGCTCGTGGGACTGGACATCGGATCCAGCGGCATCAAGCTGGTCCAGTTGAAGGAAAACCGCGGGCGCCACGTGCTGCAGAAGTTCGGATTCAAGCCCTTGGAGCCCGAGGTGATCGTCGATGGGACGGTGATGGACGAAGGCCGCGTCGTGTCGGCCATCAAGGAACTGTTTGATGAGTTGAACGTCAAGGTCAAGCAGGTGGCCGTGTCGATTTCTGGCCATGCCGTCATCATCAAGAAAATCAGTCTCCCCCCTATGCCCGACGATGAGTTGGAAGGGCAGGTCAAGCTGGCCGCCGAGCAATACATCCCCTTCGACATCAACGAAGTGAATATCGACTTCCACGTGCTGCCGCCATCGGAAGGGGACGCTTCCGGAGACGGTGAAATGTCGGTGATTCTCGTGGCGGCTAAAAAGGACAAGATCAACGAGTTGACGGAACTGGTGAAGGGCGCCGGACTCATTCCGATGGTCATGGATGTGGACGCATTCGCAATTGAAAACATGCATGCGATTAATTATCCGACGTCCCAGGACGAAACTACGGCGCTGGTCAACGTGGGCGCGAGTGTGATGAACATCAATATCATCTCGAAAGGTACGTCGCTGTTTACGCGTGATATTCCCATCGGCGGGAATCGCTATACCGAATCCATTCAGCGCGAGTTGGGCCTGTCGTATGAGGATGCCGAGACCATCAAGAAGGGCGGGAAGACGTCAGGGAGCAATCAAGCCGCTGCCGCCCACAGCGTGATCGAAAGCGTCAACGCTGAGGTGGCGTCTGAAATCGCCAGGACCATTGACTACTTCAAGTCGACGGTCGGCGAAGGCAATGTTCAGCAAGTGTTGCTGTGCGGGGGCGGCGCACAAATCTCCGGCCTCGTGGGACAGTTGCGCGACCGGATGCAGGCGGTGGTGGAGGTCGCCAATCCGTTTGCAGAAGTCGATACGTCAGGAAGCGATTTCGACCAGGCGACGCTGGCGGACTTGGCGCCGATGGCGTCCGTCGGGGTCGGATTGGCACTTAGATCAATAGGCGACCGATGATACGTATCAATCTATTGACCACAGGTCCCAAGGGGCGTCCGGCCAAGCCGCAATACGACGTTCGCGCGCAGGTGCTTCTCGGCGTCGGATTACTGCTCATCACCTTGAGCGTCTGCTGGTGGTATTCAGCCGCGCTCGATGATGAGATCGCGGCGCGCCAGACCGAAAAAGCCGATAAAGAGAAGCAGGTTGCACAGTTGAAAGAGCAGGTCAAGCAGGTCTCCGAATTCGAGGCGCGCAAAAAACAGCTCGAAGATAAGAACCGTATCATCGATCAATTAGAGAAGTCGCGGGTTGGTCCGGTCAAGGTCATGGACCATGTGAGTCAAAGCCTTGAACCATTGAAGCTCTGGCTCGTGAGGGTCGGGGTGAACGGGCAAAGCATCGATCTGGAAGGCCGCGCCCTGACCAACGACGACGTGGTTGAATTCGTCAACAATTTGCGTCGGACCGATTACTTCACCGACATCAATCTCCAGGAGAGCCGGGCTGCAGTCGAGAGTCAGATCAGCCTGTTCCAGTTCAAGTTAGCGTTCCGCCTGAAAGGATAACCCGCATGAAGCTGCCGGCGATGAATCTCGAGGCCCTTCGCACGATCCCGCTCATGCAGAAGATCGCCTTCGTGGTGCTCATCCTGGTCGGCATCGTCGTCCTGTTTTACTACTACGTCGTTGAACCGAAATCGATCGAGATCGCGAACCTTCAAGGTGAAATCGGCAAGTTGGATACCGAGATCCAAACTTTGACCATCAAGGTCAAGCACCTGGACGAGCTGATCGCCGCCAACAAGCAGCTGGAGATCGAATTGGCGAAGAAGAAGGAGCGGCTGCCTCCGGAGGAAGAAGCGGTCATGCTGCTTAAGCAGGTGTCCGATCTCGGCATCCGACTCGGCTTGGACGTTAAACTCTGGAAGCCGGGGACCAAGAGCGAAGACCCCTCCAAGTTGTTCGTGCGACTGCCGGTCAATGTGGAGATGTCAGGCGGATACCACACCGCCGCGCTGTTCTTCGACCGCATCAACAGCTTGCCTCGAATTGTGACGGTCTCGAATCTCAAGATGGGGACGCCGAAAACCGAAAAGGGGCGGGTCGTCACTCAGACAGTATTCGATCTGATCGCCTACGCGGCGCCTCAGGAAGTGAAAGTGGCTGCGGCAGCTCCTGCGGCCGGGCCTAAATAAAGCCGCCTTGGCGAGAGGCGGCGGGACATTTCAAGAAGAAGGACGGATGGTTGTGATCCAGATCAGCAACAAAGTCGCGGGCGCAATGGTGTTCGGAGGCTTGCTCGTCCAACTCTTCACAGGCCCGGTGTTCGCTGAGCCGGGGCTGGTGTCTCATCTCGGTCAAGTCGCCCCGCTTCGGCAGGACTCGGTGCGAATGCCATCGGCAGCCGATCTTCCGAAAGAGGCGCCTCAGACCGCATTGGCGCCTGCTCCCGTGAACGTCCCCGGCGCCATGGATCCGGGCTCCCCCATGGCCGTACCTCCGGTGGGCGGATACGATCCGGCCGGACGGCGCGATCCATTTTCGCCGGTGCTGAGCCAGCTAGCCCCCGGACAGGTTGATCCGACGCTTCCGCCGTTGCAGCGGGTCAATCTGACCGACATGAATCTGATCGCCATCATCTGGGGAGCGTACGGCTACACCGCAATGGTTCAGACGCCGGACGGTAACGGCTATACCGTTCGTAAAGGCACCCGGGTCGGTCCCAATGCGGGAGTGGTTAGCGCGGTCACCGAGAAAGGCATTATCGTTCAGGAGCGATTCACGGACGTCTACGGCAGAAAACAGGAGCGAGAGTACGTCAAGCTTCTACATCCGAAAGAGGGCCTAGAATGACACACATACAGCGAGATGCCACCAACGTTATCCGGATCCTGTCCGCCTTGGCGGCTGTGAGTCTTCCTCTGGCCGTCCCCTCGATGGGCGCAACCCCGGAACGGGATGCCGAAGTTGCACTCACACGCGCCGGTCTCGATCCGGAGTCCCTGGCGCTTCCTGCAACCGCTCCAACGGTCACGGGAATCGACGTGCGCACGGAAGCCGATCGCCTCAGCGTCACGATCAATGGCGATGGCATGCTGGCACACGAGGCGCTCCGGGTTGGCGAGCGTCGGCTGGTCGTGGATATTCCGCGTGCATCGTCGTCGCTTCGCCGACCAACGGTGAACGTCGGCCATCGGCTTCTCAGACAAATCCGCATCGGCGACCACTCGGATAAGGTCCGGATTGTGTTCGATTTGGGGAGACAGGCGGACTATATCGTTGAGTCTCACGGCGCGCAGCTGCTGGTCACGGTGAAGGATGCAACGGCTGCGGATCATGCACAGAGCAAGGACCTCTCTGCCATGGCAGAGGCGACGCTGCTTCCGCCGGCGCAGTTCGATACGGAACGAGCGAAACCACGGATGGTGACGCACAGAGCGGCGGCGCCAGCGTTTCGGGTCCGTCCCATTCAGATGATGACCGAGCCCGAACCGGCGGAAAAAAATACGCCGAAGGACGATCTCGTGGTCGGTGAAACCAAATATATGGGCCGCCGAATTTCCCTGGACTTCCAGCAGGCGGATATCAGCAACGTCCTGCGGCTGATCGCCGAAGTCAGCGGGTTCAATATCGTTATCGGCGAAGCCGTCAAGAGCAAAGTCACCATGAAGCTGGTGAGCGTTCCCTGGGATCAGGCCCTGGATATGATTTTGAAGATGAACGGTTTGGGTAAGATCAAGCAGGGCAACATTCTCTGGATCGATACGCTGGCCAACATCGCCAGACAAGAGGACGATGAAGCTAAAGCCAAGGAGGCCAAGATCAAGGCCGAAGATCTCGTCGATCGCGTCTTTTATATCCGGAATCTCCAGGCCACTGAGTTGATGACCTCCCTTCGGCAGAATTTGAGTGCCCGCGGATTGATGCAAATCAGCCAGGGTACCAATGCGTTGGTGGTCCGGGACACCGAAACGAAAATGGCGGTGCTCAAACAGCTGATCGAGGGTTTGGATCTCGAAGTGCCGCAAGTCCAGATCGAAGCGCGCATTGTGCAAGCGGACACTGTCTACGCACGTGGGTTGGGCGTGCAATGGGGCGTGACCAATACCGACATCGGTCCCAACTCATTTTCTTCGGTGGGAAATTTGACCGGTCCATTTGCGCCGGCTGCGGGAACGGGTTCTTCGGTTATTCCAAGAGATTTTCTTGTGAATTTGCCTGCACAAGTCGCAGGGCTTCCATCGGTCCCTGGCATTGGCTATACATTCGGTAAACTCTTGCCCGGGTTTGGGCTGGATCTGAGGCTCTCAGCCGGTGAACTGCTCGGCTTGGCGAAAGTAATCGCTGCTCCCAAGATCACGACCCTTGACAAACGGGAAGCCAAAATCTCACAGGGTGAATCCATTCCGTTCCAAACCACCTCGCTGCAGGGCACGCAGACGACCTTCGTCGACGCGAATCTAGAATTGAATGTGACGCCGCAGATCACGTCGCGTGATCCAAAGGAAATCGGCAAGCAGATCATGATGCGTGTGCGTGCGACCCGCAACGCGGTCGGCGCGAGAAGCAATCCGGCCGGTCCGAGCATTGATCGCCGTGAAGCGAACACCCAGGTGATCGTGCGTGACGGCGAAACCATGGTGATCGGCGGAGTCTTTATCGACACACAGAACAACAACGTGCAGGGCGTACCGTATCTCTCGCGAATTCCTGTTCTCGGCTGGCTGTTCAAGAACAAGTCTGAAAGCGTCTCGAAACAGGAACTCCTGATCTTCCTGACGCCCACCATCGTCAAGGCCTAGAGGATTGCCGGCCGGTCCCTTTGACGGGACCGGCCGTGCCTTGCCGGTCTTCCAGTCCGCAACACCATCCACGCTACTTTCCCTGTTGGCGGTTCACCTCGAGGCCTGAAAGCCCGGCCGACGGAAAGCTATTATCTTTTCATTGGGTTGTGCTACCATCGGCGGGATTTGCCCCGACTGCTCTGGAACGGACCTTTCCATCATCCATGACACTAACGACCAGCCAACGTATCCCTGTCCAACTCGCCGAACGCAGCTATGAGATTCTTCTGGAACCGGGCTCAAGCCGCTCCCTCGGAGACCGCCTCAAGCGACTCATCGATACCGCCAAAGTCGGCGTCGTGACCGATCGCCATGTCGCGCGGCACTACCTTAAGCCGACCGTGGATTCACTCAAGCAGGCCGGGTTTGATCCGGTGGCCATCGTCTTGCCGCCGGGTGAACGCACCAAAACTCTTGCGACTATCACACGAATTCTCGACGTCATGGCTGCGCACAAATTCGAGCGGCGGTCGCTGGTGTTGGCCCTCGGCGGCGGCGTCATCGGCGATCTGGCCGGCTTTGCCGCCTCGATCTATCAACGGGGTATTCCATATGTACAAGTTCCGACGACGCTGGTGGCGCAGGTGGATTCCAGCGTCGGGGGAAAAACGGGTGTGGATCATCGATTGGGCAAAAACCTGATCGGCGCGTTTCATCAGCCAAAGGCGGTGATCATTGATCCGTTCATGCTGCACACGCTGCCGCGCCGCGAGTGGGTCGCCGGTCTGGCGGAGGTCATCAAGTACGGCATCATTGCGGACGAGGCATTGTTTTCGTTTTTGGAAGCATCCATGCCGGAGTTGCTGAAATTGGAAGCGCAGGCGGTGATGCGGGCGGTCGCCCGTTCGTGCGAGATCAAGGCCGAGGTGGTTGCCGCAGATGAGCGCGAATCGGACCGGCGGAGAATCTTGAACTACGGCCACACGATCGGACATGCACTGGAATCGCTCGGTGGCTACCGCCGGTTGATTCATGGGGAGGCCGTAGGCATCGGCCTGGTCGCCGAAGCGGATCTGGCTGTGCATCTCGGAATCTGCGGAAGCGACGTGTCAGCCAGGATCCGGCGGGTGGTGCAGGCCGCCGGCCTGCCGGATAGGGTCCCACCCAGGACGGCATTTGCCGCCATGTGGGGCGCGATGCAACACGACAAGAAGGTGATCGGCGGCACCGTGATCGGCGTCTGGCCGGTTCGCATCGGTGACGTCGTGATCCGCCCCCTTGAACGGGAGGCATGCGCCGCCTGGTTTCGCACGTGCGAATCTCTTCCGACCTCACGAAAAACGGGTACGCGAAAGACCTAGCACGATGGCGACAAAACGTCCTCCCTCACTCGCATATCTCGAACAGGCGCTCAAAGAAAAGACCCGTGAGGTCGATGTGCTGCATCGAATCACGGATTCGATCAGCAATACTCTCGATCTGGAAGCCGTGCTCAAACACATTGTCGAGATTGTGGTCGAAGTGACGAAGGCCGATGCCTGTCTCTTGTACCTCTTATCCGATGGCCAGGACGAATTGATCTTGCGGGCCTCCAAGAATCCACATCCAAAACTGATCGGGCGAATCACGATCGGCATGGGCGAAGGCATCACCGGCTGGGTCGCACAAGAACGGACCCGCGTCGTGATCCCCAGCAACGCCAGCGACGATCCAAGGTTTAAATTCTTTCATAATCTGCCGGAGGACCGGCATCAGGCATTCGTATCCGTCCCGATCATGGCCAAGAAGGAAGTGGTCGGAGTGATCAACGTGCAGCACAAACGTCCCAAGCGGTACCGGCCTGATGAGTTGGCCCTGCTCTCCACGATTGCCAATCAGGTGGGAGGGGCGATCGAGAACGCCCGGCTGTACGAACAAATGCGGCGCAAAGCCTTGCAGGTCGAAACCCTGTCCCAGGTATCGGAGACTGTCGCGTCCAGCCGACTGATCGAAGACGTGCTGCAACTCCTGGTGACGATGACAGCTCAAATGATGAATTCGAAGATCTGCTCGATCATGCTGCTGGAGGAGACAACGGGAGATCTTCGCATCGAGGCCACGCAAAGCCTCAGCGAACATTACCGTCGAAAACCCAACTTGAAAATCGGGCAGAGCGTCAGCGGCCGCGCGGTGCAGGAACGCCGGCCGATCATCGTCGGCGATGTCACGAAGGAGCAGGAGTACATGTATCCGGACATGGCGAAGAAAGAAGGCCTCTGCTCGCTCCTCTCCGTGCCTATGATGGTTCGCGAAAAGGCAGTGGGCGTCATCAATAGCTACACGTCCGTGCCGCACGCATTTACGAGCGAGGAGGTCAAGCTCCTGCAGGCGATCGCGAATCAGGCGGCCATCGCCATCGAGCACACCAAGCTGTTGGAAAAATCATTCGAGATGCAGGAGGCGCTGGCGGTTCGCAAACTGCTGGACCGTGCGAAGGGCTATCTCATGCGCTCGAAGAAGCTGACCGAAGAAGAGGCGTTCAAGCTCATTCAGCGGCAAAGCATGGACTTGCGAAAGTCGATGCGGGAGATCGCGGAGGCGGTCCTCCTGGCCGGTGAACTCGAGGAACGGGCTGAAAAACAGCGAGGATAACAGATTATTTTTGAGGCGGCGCGTTTTTGGGCTGCGAGCGGGCGCGTTCAGCTTCCTGGTCTGCCAGTTGCTTTTTGATTTCCTGCAATTCCTTCCGCAGCGCTTCGATTTCTGAATCCTTCTTCGGTGATTCGGGTTTTTCAACATTGGCAGATGGGGCGGAGGGTGCAGGAGCCGTCTGCGTCAAGGCGGAGGGCATAGACGCCGGCGGCAGCATCGCCAGCAATTCGTAGTCGATCACCAGCGTAGACTCCGCCGACCGCGCGTCAAGATAACTGTCCGGCCGTTTTGCGGTTTCCGGAATAAATGACAGGACGCGATTCTCTAATCTTGAGGCATCCGAGGGTGTGGCCGCCGCCGGGTCTGACCCGGAGCGATATTGGGTCAACGTGACATACAGCGAACGACCATAGGCATACAGGACGCCGGCAGTCTGTCCAACCCTGAACTTCACCAATTGATCGGATGCGGCACTCCTGAGACCGTCGGAGATGAGCGGCGCCAGATAGCCGACCTCGCTACCCGAAAAGACGCGATGGATGTTCGTCGACTCCGAAGAGGTCTTCTTCGCCGACAGATCGTCACGAATCAGAATACCGTTTAAGACGAGTGCAATGGTGCTCGAATCGATTTTGATCGGATGGGCCGCTTGAAACGAGCGATCAGGGACCTGTTTCAGTTCGACGATCCCTTGCGAGGGGTCACCACCCGTGCCGTCGGGTTTAGATCCGGTCGAGCAGGCAGCAAAGGCGAGCATCATGAAGAAGAGACAAGCGGTATGGAGGTGAGGTCGCGGCGGCATGCCTTGTTTCCGGGGGAGGATTGCCGCACACATCAGGGGGCTTTCGTGCCCGGCTTTCCCATGTCCCGGCGGATGTCCTCCATCTCCTTTTTCAAGTTTTCAATCTCCACATCTTTCTTTTTCATTTCTTCTTTGATTTGTTTGATGTCCTGCTCTTTGGCGTCCGGCTGAGGGGTCGGATCTGACGGGCGCTTCCCGGAGGCGGGAACCGGCGGCACTCCCACGGTGGGAAGTTGAGCCAGTTGTCGATAGTCGATGACGAAGACCGTGTCCGAAGAACTGCCGGAAGGACCGCCCTTCCCGTTCGGCTTCAAGGCCTCCTTGGGTTCAAACACCAAGTCCTTGTCTCCCTGACCGGACGGATCAGGCAAGCGCCGGTTGGCCATGTTGATGGTGTCCGGCTGTTCAGGCCGCTTCTTGTATTCGCTCACGGTCAGATAGAGCCAGCGATCCTGGGACAGAAGATGTCCGGTGGTCGTTTCAAGCAGCGAGGAATTCGTGAGAAGAGGATCTGAGGATCCCACTCCTGCTCCGCTCCTACTTGCGTAGGAGAGGTCGGATGGATAGCTGTGCACCTTGAACCCTACCTGCTGATCAGCGGCAGCCTGGCGGAGGGCCGCCGCGAGAAATGGAACGAGGAAGCGGACGTCCTCCTCGGAGAAGGCCCGGTTGGTGGGCAACTGCTTTGAAAAAGCGGTCTGGAGAGCGGTTTTCCGTTCCGTGACCATCACGCCGCTCAGGGTACGGGCGATGACGCTCTCTTCAATCGCGACAGGGTGAGCCGCCTTGAAGCCGCGGTCCGGGATACGCTCGAGGTACACCGATCCCCTCTGCGCTTCGTGCAGGACGGTATCCACTTCGGGGGCGTGTGTGCACGCGCCCGACAGGGCGAGGAGACCCACAACGAGCGACAGGCCCAGTGGAAGTCTGTTCGGAGCGTGGTACGGGACGCGAGACATGGTTTCGGGGGGAGTGTAGCATACGGTTCCGTCTCCAGGAAAATGCCTTGACAATCCCGGGGCAGGGTCTTATAAGCGTGCGTCACGTGCCGACAGTGTGAAGGACAAAGGGGTCCTGATCGGCGGCACGGTTCATCGTGAGAGGACAATGGCGTCCTTTTGGTCCAAGGTCTGGGCCGGAAGGGCGTTTTTTTTTATGCAATGCCCTCCGGGATCAAGAGTAATGGGTTGGCCCAACAGGAGGGAGGTTTTCTCATGACGAGGCAGTATGTGCGAAGGGCCGGGCAGATCGTGTTCGGTGTGATTCTCATGTGCAGCGCGGTGCCGGTATTTGCGCAGGTGAGCGCGGAAGAGGCCGCCGGCGGCGGACAGATCATCCGCAAAGAAAAAGAAGAACCGCCTGCGCACCTATGCGCTGGTTGCGTGGCCCCCATGTTTACCCAAGGGAGCAAGGGCACTCTCACTCCCTATGGCCGAATCGAACTGGATGGCATCTATAGTACGAGGAACACAAACCCGCTCGATCCTCAGCAGTTCAACGGGTACGGTACCGCGGCAGGACGTCAAGGCAACCACAGCAGCACGTTAAATCCCCGCTACAGTGTGTTCGGTCTCCGTGCAGACAGAACGGATGGAGTCAACACGCTCACGGGTGTTGTCGAGGCAGATTTCTACGGCCAGTCCGACAGCGGCAACAACCTCTTGCCGCGTCTGCGCCTCGCATTCATGAAATATTCGCCGAACAACGGGAAAACATCGTTTACCATCGGTCAAGACTGGAATCCGATCATGGGCTTGCTGACCGACAACATCGACTTTTCGATCATGGGCTACACCGGCAATCTCTGGCAACGTATTCCGCAGATTACGGTGAGGCA
>DASVBB010000078.1:0-11952 GCA_036376045.1 Nitrospira sp. | reverse complement strand
TTCGGTTCGTCGATCTGTTCCTCAGCATATTCATCCCCGCCGACTGATCCCGATTGTGTCGCGCAGCCTTGCGTCAGCAAACACCCGAGACCGAGTATGCCCAAGCACATGAGTTCCGATGGCTTCTTCATGCTGCCTCCTTGCCCCACAGAAAAGTCGTCGTTAACTATTTGATAAGCAAGGGGGGTGCCATTGTTCGCGTTTCTCTGCCAGGTTCGTTCAGGCCCCAATCAGGCCTGTTGCAGCGGAGATCTTTGAAGAATCGTGCAGGTTTGGAAGGAATCCCCGTCGACGATCCTTAAACGGGGGGCGCATTCCACGCTCGGGCGTGCGGTGTTTGTACAGCAGTCGCGTTTTTTGTTCCTCCGTGAACACGACAGGCTGCCTCGCCGGTCGCTCATGACGAAGCGGCCGGCGAGGGGAACGCGACGTCATTGCTGATACTCGTCGATCGTCGGCGTCACCCGAGTCAGAGTGTGTGCCGGAGCCGGGACCTTCTCCAACAACTCGCTCGCGCACTGGCGGATGAGCGCGGCTTCGTCGTTGGTGAGCTGATCACCGTGCAGTAGCGTGCTTTGGATTTTTTCGTTGATCGTAATGAGATCGCGGATTTCTTTTCGTACGTTGTTCATGTTGACCTCCCCGAACGTGGTACACAATCGTCATGAACACGGCGATATGAATAATCATCGCGGTGATGGCGTCAAGAGGTGCTTAAAGGAAACAGCAACCCTGGGTCTGAGGGGCTTAGACCTGCGGGGGGTCTTCGTGGTCTTCTCCCGTCAACATGGACACTTCTTTGGCTTCCATGTCCTGCATTTCCGTGAGAATTCCGAGCAGCACTTGGCGTCGCTGTTGGACTGCGGTCTTGGGGAGATCCTTGGTCTCCTGGGCGGATTCAGGCAGGTTGACCAACGCTTCGGTCTCAGCGACCGTCGCATACTTGTACGCTTCGACATACTTGTGGCTCGTGCCATAGAGCCGGCCGAGCAACGCTTCGGTCTCGGCATCGAATTCTTCGAGCGTTGGTAACACCGGCGTGCGATGGTCGAGGTGCTCCAGTTTGCCGATTTGCTCTTTCAGTTCGTCGCTGCGCATCCGCGGTGAAAACGAGGCATTGGTATTCGGCATGAAATCCTCCTTCCGTCGATGCCTTTGCTTGTATAACACTCCACGGCGCCCTCAACACTGGGGATGACCCCGGCCACAGCCGGATCGGAATTTACGACCGCCTGCGGAGCTTGACGAATTGTCGCTGGAGGTCGTCGAGCTCTTCTTCCGACAACTCCTCAAGATCGATCAATTGGTTGCGTGCGCCCTTGACGCTGCGGATCAATTCATCGAGCTTGAGGTGAATGGCTTTGGCATCGCGGTTCTGTGTGTTTTGAATGAGGAACACCATGAGAAACGTCACGATGGTCGTGCCGGTGTTGATGACGAGCTGCCAGGTGTCTGAATAGTGGAACAGCGGACCGGTCGCCGACCACAACGCGACGACGGCCAGTGCGGTGATGAATGCCCGAGGCGAGCCGACGGCGGCGGCCAGGCTCTTGGCGAAATGGTGAAAGACATCCGTCAATGTGGTGTGTGGCTTGTCCATAACCGTCCTCCGCCTAGTAATGTGTATTGAATACAAGGCGAAACGTGAAACCGTGAGAGAGGAAGGGACAGAAGCAGTGGCCATCCAATTGAAGGGCCGGGATGGCCACTAAAACCCTGGCGTCGTAGCCAGAATGTCAGGCGGCTTTCTTTCTCGGAACCTTGGCGCCTTTCCGTCGGGCCTCCGATAAGCCGATGGCAATTGCCTGCTTGCGGCTCTTGACCCGCTTGCCACTCTTGCCGCTTTTCAATGTGCCCTTCTTACGTTTGTGCATTGTCCGCTCGACGGATTTTTGGGCTTTCTTGCCGTAGCGTGCCATCCACACACCTCCCTTTCGGACAGGGCACTGTCAGGTAAGAAACCAGCAGACGCCGGCGCTGAACGCCGGCGTCGTCAATGTTCGCTGGTAATTAATCCGCTCGTTGGAGGGTGGTGGTGTGCCCCTGGTCGGTGATGTACGCCTTGACCATGTCTCCCGGGACGACTTTGTCCATCTTGGTGCTCTTGTCGACATGGATCTTTACTTCTTTGCCGTCACTGTCCTTGATCCAATAATACTCACCCTCTGTCTTCATCAGGGTGCCTTTCACCGTATCCTTGGTGACCCGCTCTTTCATGGTCGGGGAAGCTTCCTTCTCCGACATCGGATTAGCGGCCTGGGCCACGCCAATTCCGAAGCACAGGAATCCGGCTGCGAGCACTGACATCATGACTGATTTCATGGAGTCCTCCTTAGTGGTGGTGAACGTCGCAATGACATGCGCGTACAAGGGGCGGAATTTCCCCCTTTCTTTCACTGTCGTACGCGAGGTGAGGACGGGATACTAGGAAAGGACCTAGAAAAACCGAGCGGTTATCCTACGAGGTCTGCATCGAACTGATTGAGGGGACGGATGACAACGGCACTGACTTCATTGTAGACGGCAAGACGGCCACCCTGGCGGCGGCGGGTGAAGGTGCCTTCAACGATGACCTGATCGCCTTCCTGCACCGGCACGCGGCTGATCACTTTCAGGGTTCCGGCATTGTCCTTGAGCAGGAATTGATAGGCCGGCCGTCCCTGTCTGTCCGTGACCGGCTGGACGGTGTTCACCTGTCCCATGACCACCACTTCCTTCCGATCATAGTGCTGCGGGTGCGCAATCACTTCGGCCAGCTCCATCAGCTCGGCGCCGGCAGAAGCCGGAAGTAGTAGGGAGACGAATCCGAAAACCATCAAGAACGAGGGGTGAAGCAAGGGTCGTCTGGAGGTGTTAACCAGGGTTTTGCCTGTCATCTGCGGCGTTATTATAACGATTTCGAAATGTTTGACAAGCTGGGCATTCTCCCTAGAGGTCTGGCCCGAGTTACTGAGCGCGCCCTGATTCTTATGCCTTGATCCCTGTTCAGCATGCGTATAGAATGGCACGATTTTTCAGAGAGTTGCCTCAGTTGACTCTGCACTACCTTCAGTTCCCCCTTTGATCCATGAATTCCGTTGGTGCGGTGAACTCAAAGGGAACGGTTGTGACAACAGACGGTAGCTTAACCTGTGAGGAGGGCATCCCGTGAGCGATTCAGCGATTATTACCTTTGCGTTGATTGCGGCCGTGGCCGGCATCGCCTACGGTCTGTACCTTGCGATGTGGGTGTTCAAATTGAACGCCGGCAACGCGAAGATGCAGGAGATTTCCAAGGCTATTCAGGAAGGAGCCGGCGCATACATGAACCGGCAGTACCGGACGGTCGGGGTCGTGGCGGCAGTGTTGTTCGTGCTGCTGGCCGGTGCCGGAGCCTTTTCCGATAAGTTCGGCATTCTGACCGCCGTGGGTTTTCTCGTGGGTGCCAGCGCGTCGGCGCTCGCTGGGTACGTCGGCATGATCATCGCAGTACGCGCCAACGTTCGCACGGCACAGGCGGCGCATGAGGGCATGAATGCCGCCTTGACCGTGGCGTTTCGCGGTGGCGCGGTCACCGGGTTGCTGCTGATCGGACTGGGACTCCTCGCGATCACCGGGTTCTATACAATCGCCCAATCTATTTCGGGTCAGGAGAAAGCGATTCACGCGTTACTGAGCCTTGGATTCGGTGGGAGCCTCATCTCGGTCTTTGCCCGCGTCGGCGGAGGAATCTATACGAAGGCAGCAGACGTGGGGGCCGACCTCGTCGGCAAAGTTGAAGCCGGTATTCCGGAAGACGATCCCCGTAATCCCGCGGTCATTGCCGATAACGTGGGTGACAACGTCGGGGATTGCGCAGGTATGGCCGCAGACCTGTTTGAAACCTATGCGGTTACCACTGTGGCTGCCATGGTGCTGGCCTATACAATGTTTAAAGGCATGAGCGCCCCGATCCTCTATCCTTTGGCCTTGGGTGGCGTCACGATTTTTGCGACGATTATCGGCATCTTATTCGTGAAGGTGAGCCCCGGAGGGGGAATCATGCCGGCGCTCTACAAAGGTCTCTTCGTCGCCGGAGGAATTGCCGCCGTGGCGTTCTATCCGATCACCACGACCATCATGGATGGAATCGGAGGGGTCAGCGGAGTGAGCTATTATCTCGCGGCCTTGATCGGACTTGCCGTCACCCTGGCTCTGGTATTCATCACCGACTACTACACGTCGAAGAGCTATGCCCCCGTGCAATACATTGCCAAAGCCAGCGAAACCGGCCATGCGACCAACATTATCGCCGGACTTGCCGTCGGCATGCAGTCGACGGCGGCACCCGTGGTGGTGATTGCCGCGGCGATTCTCGGCAGTTATTGGATTTGCGGCGGCGAATCCGGCGGATTATTCGGCGTGGCGGTAGCCGCTGTGTCGATGCTGTCCATGGCGGGGATCGTCGTGGCGATCGACGCGTTCGGTCCGATCACCGATAATGCGGGCGGTATCGCGGAAATGGCGCATTTGGGCAAAGCCGTGCGGGACATTACGGATCCGCTGGACGCCGTCGGCAATACGACGAAGGCCGTCACGAAAGGCTATGCGATCGGCTCGGCCGGATTGGCAGCCATCGTCCTCTTCGCCGAGTACTCTCGGGAGGTCGCCGCGATCAATCCCGTCTTTGCGGCGTTCGATTTGTCGAATCCGAAAGTGCTGGTGGGGTTATTCCTCGGCGGTATGCTGCCGTTCATTTTCGGAGCGCTCTGCATGAAGGCCGTCGGTGAAGCGGGCGGCTTGATCGTCGAAGAAGTGCGGCGGCAGTTCCGAACGATCAAGGGCATCATGGAAGGCACCGGCAAGCCGGATTACGCCACCTGCGTCGATATTGTGACACAAGCGGCGATTCAAAAGATGATGATTCCTGGATTGATTCCCGTGGTATCCCCGGTGCTAGTCGGCGTGGTGCTGGGACCGCAGGCGCTCGGCGGCGTGCTGGTCGGCAGCATTGTGACGGGGCTCTTTGTCGCCATTTCCATGACCAGCGGCGGCGGGGCATGGGACAATGCCAAGAAATACATCGAAGAGCAGGGCAAGAAAGGCAGTGAGACGCACAAAGCCGCGGTGACCGGCGACACGGTGGGCGATCCATATAAGGACACGGCAGGTCCGGCGGTCAACCCGATGATCAAGGTCATTAATATTGTCGCGCTCTTGATCGTGTCGTTGATCGCCTAGTCACCAGACGAGCCCGGCACCACTCGGCAAAACTCTAGGCGCCGTCGATGGTTCACCAGCTTTGCTTGACGGCCCAGACCTCCTAGAGTATCGTGATCTTAGGATCACAGGCGGATCCACGATTCCATCCAGGGAGGTATGCGATGGAAAAACAGGAACGTAAGCAAGAGGTCCGAAGAGAGCCGCAAGGCAAAGAAGAAGTCAAAGCCAACCCCAAGGTCGTCGAGACCGGAAAGAAGCTCAAAGAAGACATCGACAAGCTGGTCGATGAAATCGACGACGTTCTTGAAAAAAACGCCGAAGAATTCGTCAAGAATTACGTCCAAAAAGGGGGAGAGTGATACACTCTCCCTCACCGTGTTCTCTCCTTCCTCCTCCGTTCTCGCTCATCGCCTCATCGCTCGCCGGTGCTCACCTTCCTCGTTTGACAAAGCCCAAGTGACCTTATAGTATCCGCCTCGACGGTCGTATCCGCTGAAATCTCAGTACGTTACGGCCTTCACAGGCTCAGGCTCGTTCGAGGTGGTATGAAGTCCAAGCTCTGGGTCTTCCGTGAGTTCGATCCTTTCCATCGCGCGACTCTGGCGCAGGCTCTTTCGATCTCCTCCGCAACCGCAACATTGTTGCTGGCTCGAGGCGTCACGACGCCGGATCAGGCGACGAGCTGGATGTCGCATCGCGTCGAGCACGATCCCTTTCTGATCCCAGACATGGACCTCGCGGTGGAGCGCCTGCATCGGGCGGTGTCCGCACGGGAACCCATCTGTTTTTACGGCGATTACGACGTCGACGGCATGTCTGCGACTGCCTTATACCTGTCCTTCTTTGGCTCCCTCGGCGCCCAAGTGCGTGCGTATGTGCCGCACCGCAAGCGCGAAGGGTACGGACTCAATGCTGCGGCGGTCCAGCAGTTGCACGATGAAGGGATCTCGCTGCTCGTCACGTCCGACTGCGGGACGACGTCGCATCGTGAAATCGGCCTCGCCAAGCAGCTCGGCCTCGATGTCATCGTGACGGATCATCACCAGACCGGTGAGGAGATGCCTCCGGCCGTCGCTGTGATGAATCCGCATCGCTCGGGAGCGCGGTATCCCTTTCGCGGGCTTTGTTCCGCGGGACTGGCCTATAAGGTGGCGCAGGCATACCAACGGCGCTACGGCGAAGCAGGAGTGCCGGTGGATTCACTCCTCGATCTGGTAGCGTTGGCGACCGTCGCGGACGTAGTGCCCTTGCAAGATGAGAATCGCGGGTTTGTCCAACAGGGACTCGCGCAGATCTCGCGCGGAGCACGCTGCGGAATCAGAGCGTTGAAGCAAGTGGCCGGCGTCGTGCGGGATTGCTCTCCGGAGACGATCGCATTCAAACTGGCTCCGAGGCTCAATGCGGCTGGACGGTTGGACCATGCGATGCTCGGCGTGCAACTCCTGACGACCGAGTCGCCGGGTGAGGCGCAACGGTTGGCCGAACGGTTGGAAGCGCTGAATCGGGAACGGCAAAAAATCGAGGCCGACCTCATGTCGGAGGCCGTCGATGCGGTGAATGAGCAGGAGTTACCTGCGGGGCTTGTCCTCGCCTCCAGACGGTGGCATGTGGGGGTGGTCGGGATCGCTGCGGCGCGGCTGGTCGAACGGTTCCATCGCCCCACGATCGTTATCGCAATCGACGAACATGGAATTGGCAAGGGCTCGGCGCGGACCATCGGTGGATTCGATTTATATCAAGGACTTGCAGCGTGCCAGGATCTGCTGGACGCGTTTGGCGGGCATCCCAGTGCGGCCGGAGTGACGGTGCGGGAATCGCGACTGGACGAATTCCGTGACCGGTTTGCAGCGGTGGTGTCCGAATGGACCAAGGGCGCCGCGACTGTCCCGACATTGCACGTGGATGCGGAGGTACAATTGTCGGAGGTGACGGCCAAGCTGATCAAGGAGATCGGCGCCTTTCATCCGTTCGGCGCCGGGAATCCTGAGCCGATATTCGCCGTCAAAGGACTGGAAGTGATGGAGTCGCGGACGGTGGGAGAAAAGCACTTGAAGATGACGGTGCGACAGGGACGTTCGATACCGTTCGACAGCATCGGCTTCGGCATGAAGTCGCTGCTCGAGCGGGGCATTCCTGAACGGGCACCGGTCGATCTGGCCTTCTTGCCCGAATTGAACCACTGGAACGGCTATGACCGGATCCAACTGCGCATCCGCGATCTCCGCATCAGCGATCGAGGAACTACCTGATGCCGAATCAAACAGTCATGGACATCGACCAGTTGCTCGAACGCGTGAAAAGCTATAACGCGGAGGCGGACCTGGGCATCGTGCGGAAAGCCTACGAGTTTTCCGCCAAGGTGCATGAAGGCCAACGGCGCCGTTCGGGCGAGCCCTATCTGCAGCATCCCATTGCGGTTGCCGGGGTCCTGACGTCTTTGAAGACGGACGTCACCGCCATCGTTGCGGCGCTCCTGCACGATACGCTCGAGGATACGGTGGCCACACCGGAGGAACTCGAAAGCGAGTTCGGAAAGGATGTGGTCCATCTTGTCGACGGCGTCACGAAGATCGGCAAAATCACGTTCAAGAGTCATGAGGAAAAGCAGGCGGAGAATTTCCGCAAGATGCTGCTCTCCATGGCCGACGACATTCGTGTCGTGCTCATCAAGCTCGCTGACCGTCTGCACAACATGCGCACGCTCGAGCACTTGAGCTCTGCGAAGCGGCAGGCCATCGCGGAGGAAACGCTGGAGATCTATGCGCCGCTGGCAAACCGCCTGGGCATCGGATGGATCAAAAATGAGCTGGAGGATCTGTGCCTCAAGCACTTGAAGCCCGATGTCTATGAAATGTTGCGGACCCGCGTGTCCAAACGCGACGAGGACCGGCAGCAGTACATCCAGGAAGTCATCGAGTTGGTGACCAAGGCGCTCCAAGATCATGGCTTGTCCGGCCAGGTCTACGGCCGGCCGAAGCATCTGTACGGCATCTATCAGAAGATGAACAAGCAGTCGATCTCCTTCGAAGAGGTCTATGATTTGACCGCGTTGCGCATCGTGACCGATACCAAGATGAATTGTTACGCCCTGGTCGGCGTCATTCATTCCCTGTGGCGGCCGGTGCCCGGCCGGTTCAAGGACTACATCGCCATACCGAAGTCCAACCTGTATCAGTCGATTCATACGACGGTCGTCGGTCCCAAGGGCGAGCATGTCGAATTTCAGATTCGCACGGAGGAGATGCACCGCGTGGCGGAATGCGGCATCGCAGCACACTGGAAGTACAAAGAGCAGGGCCGCGTGACAGACCGCGACAGCAAGACCTTTGGCTGGCTGCATCAGTTCGTCGAGTGGCACCGTGATCTGCCCGACAACCGCCAGTTCATGGATTCGGTCAAGCTGGATCTCTTTCATGACGTCGTATACGTGTTCACGCCGAAAGGGATCGTGAAGGAGCTGCCGCGGGGCTCGACGCCGGTCGATTTCGCCTACGCCATTCATACCGAGGTTGGCGATCACTGCGTCGGGGCCAAGGTCAACGGCAAGATTGTTCCGTTGAAACATCAGGTCGAAAGCGGCGATACGATCGAGATCCTGACGTCCCCTACGCAGACGCCCCACAAGGACTGGTTAAAATTTGTCCGGACCTCGCGGGCCAAGACCAAAATCAAGCATTGGATCAAGATCGAGGAGCAGAAGCGCAGCGTGGAAATCGGCCGCCGGTTGTTGGAATCGGAGTTCCGCCGGCACGGCATGGCGCCGGCGCAAATGCTCAAATCACCCGAGTTGGCGGCCACGGCCCGGCAATCAGGCTACGACACCACCGAGGAATTGATCGCCTCAGTGGGCTTCGGCCACCTGCCGGCGGCGAACGTCCTGGAGAAACTCACCTCTTCCCCCAGTGCACCATTGGAAACGCGGCCGGCTCCTCGCAAGGCGGTTGCCGGCAAATCCGATGACAAAGGCGTGAAGGTCAAGGGCGCGCGCGACGTCCTGATGCAGCTGTCCCGTTGCTGTAACCCCGTTCCCGGGGACCGGATCCTCGGATACATCACGCGTGGACGGGGGCTGACGATCCATGCCGTCGATTGTCCGAATCTGGAAGCGCTCGAGTACGACCGTGAGCGGTTGGTGGAAGTGGAGTGGGACAGCGCCACGCCCAGTACACATGCCGTCAAGGTGTCGGTCATGGCGGTGGACAAAACCGGCGTGCTTGCCAATGTCTCCTCCGCGATTGCGGAATGTCATGCCAACATCAGCCGGGCTGAGATCGCCACGCGGGAAGACCGCAAAGCGGTGCTCGATTTCATCGTCGAAATATCCGGCACCGAGCATCTGGACCAGGTCTTGAAAGCGATTGAGCGGGTGGATGGGGTGATTACGGCAAGGCGGATCCGCGCCTGGCAGGAAAAATGAGCAAGCTGTTGAAAAAGCCTGTGGGCATCTCACTTGTCTCACTTCGCTCAAACCCAGCGTCTCGGCGCTTCGGGGTTGGGCGTTCGCTCGCTGAGGCTATGCCCACGGTCGTTTTGAACAGCCTGAAGTCTCAACTTTGTCTTAGGGTAGTTTGAACTGCAGTTTCGATCCCTTTTCGAGCTTGAGACGCTCGGCCTCGCCTCCGCCCAATTCCAAGACGTACATCGCCGGGTCGTTCGGTTGATACTGCGGACAGCCGTCGTCTGTTCTGGTACAGATCGGGACGTTCCGGGCTATGTAAATGATCTGCTTTTTCTCGTTCATCCAGATAATGTCGAGCGGGATCTTGGTGTTTTTCATCCAAAAGGTCCAGGGTTGGGCCTGATCGAAGGTGAACAGCATCCCACGGTCCTTGGCCAAATATTCTCGGTACATCAATCCCTCGGCTCGTTTCTTCATGGTGTCCGCGAGCTCGACCTGAATGATGATGCCACCCGGAAGCTGAATAGGGATGAGGCCGTCACCGGCTTGACTGCAGGAAGGAAGTGCCGTCAGCAGCGCCAACGCGGAGGTGATGACCCATCGAATCTGCACAGGCCGATCCTATCGACGGACCGTTCACGAGTCAAGGCAGCCAAGCTGCGCCTAGCCTCCGGATGTTTTCCCAACCGTATTTTCTGAACAATCTTGACCGTTCCTCGCCTTGCATTCCCGCGGCCACCTGTGCGATTCTCACGGCAAGAGTGGAGGCTGTATGAAGGAAGTCAGGAAAGTGCATTACGTGAAAGGCGTGTTCGTCTGTCCCAAATGCCGCCAGTCCTATGTCCAGGAAAAATGGATCGAATCATGGCGTGTGCGTTGCCATCGCTGCGATTATCGGGGCGCCCTGACCGATGTCTCCGTCGAGGAGCGGATGGAAGAGGAAACGTTTCGTCGGTGATCCGCGGCAGTTCGTACCGGTTGTTTACCCGCCTCGTCCTCTCCCTGTTCGTATCGTTCCTCACAGTTGACGTGAACGCGGTGTCTGCGGACGAGTCTGTTCAGACCACCGTGAAGGTGTTGGTGGCATACCACTCCCAATCCGGGAACACCGAACGAATGGCCGAGGCGGTCGTTGAGGGCGCCAAGAGCCTGCCCGGCACGACGGTTGTGCTCAAGCGGGTGGGGCAGGTGACGGCGGATGATTTGTTTTCTTCCGATGCGATCGTCGTCGGGTCTCCCGTCTATTGGTCGAATATGTCGGGGGAGGTCAAAACCTTCTTCGATAACTGGCAATTCAAGTTTGGCGTTTTTCCAGATTTCAAAATGAAGAACAAGATCGGCGCTGCCTTTGCCACGGGCGGACAGATCTCAAGCGGCAAGGAAGTGACGATGCTGACGATTCTTGCCGCGATGCTCGGCAATCAGATGATCGTCGTGAGCGGAGGTGGTGCATTCGGAGCCTCAGCGACTACGGAAGGCGACAGCCCCGGCATCGACAAGAGAGAACTTGCCGACGCGCAGGCACTCGGACGACGGGTCGCCGAAGTGGCGGCCATGCTCAGACCTGCTCCCTCGAACTAGTCCCTGCTATTTCTCCAGCGATTCCTTTTAACGTAGAAAGACGCGGGGCAGACGCCCGCATCCAACCGCAAAGAGCGGGATGGATCGATCATGTCGCATGAGGTCAGGAACTGACAGGATTAAGGAGACGGTGTTCGGTCGTGGCGAGTTCGACGAAGCTTTGAATGTTTTTGGCACATCGACCACAGCAGCCTGATTCCTTTAAACCGAACTTCGCTTTGATCTGGCACGGCATGACGATGCCGTCGCGTGCCGCGTTCCGGACATCTGAATCTGTGATTCCCTTGCACAGGCACAGATACATGAGCGCCTCCCGGTTCAAGAACGATTATGAGAAGCATTCTCAGTATGCCATGGAGCGCACATTCTGTCAACAGGCCGCATTCCCAATACCAGCGCGGCGTTGGCCCGTGTCACAGTCGTGAGCGGATGTAGAGTTAGAGGGTGGCTTCGAGTTGGGCGATCATGTCTTTGATGGTGGTGAACCCCGATTGCCAGAACGCCTTTGAGGTCATGTCCACGTTGACCGGCGCGAGAATCCGTTCCGGAGACATGGAGCCGCCGGTGGCGAGCAGTTCGAGATATTTGGGAACGAAGGCCGCCCCTTCCTGCTGGTAGGTCCGATACAAGGCCAGAACCAACAGGTTCCCGAAACTGTACGCGTAACAATAAAAGGGACTCGCATAGATATGGGGAATCGTCAGCCATTCCCATTGGAACTCGTCAGGCACCTTCACCGCTTTGCCGAACTGCTGGCGTAATTCACTCAAATACGTCTGCGCCAGTTGATC
>DASVBB010000074.1:0-4761 GCA_036376045.1 Nitrospira sp. | reverse complement strand
AAGGCCGATCCAACGTGTGGAAGTCCGCATCGATGATGGCCCATGGCGTCCGGCCACCATTGATCGTGGGCAGGAGCATGAGTTTGCGTGGAAGTTCTGGCACTTCGATTGGACTGGTGCCGTAGCAGGCGAGCATACCATCACCTCGCGGGCCATCGACAGAACCGGACAGGTTCAGCCAGCGATGACGGATCCCGTCATCGCGAACAAGCGGACCTATTGGGAAAGCAATGGGCAGATCACGCGCCGAATTCGAATAGCGTGATTCGCTCTGACCCAGCCATGCCCAAAGGATTGAGCGAGGGGATACGAAACGGTCTGCTTATGGGGAACGATATACCGCGCCTGGCTCGCTCAAGGGACTCTCCGGACGCTGATCACGTTGGGCCGCGCCGGCCAGGATCCGGTCGTGACCCCCGATGGGCCGAAAGGAACACGACAGGTGGCCATGCTTGGTGTCCGCCTTATCTCTCCTTCCTTACCTCCCGTGCAGCAATAGACTCGACCGACAATACGAAGTAGAATTGCCTCGCCCCGCCAAATGAGAGGGGGGCCGACACTGTCGGCGTCATCCCGACTGGCGGGGGTAGAACTCAGGTACCACTGGGAGCACGCATGCAAAAGACCCGTATCATCTGCACGATCGGCCCGGCCACGGAATCCTATGAGATGTTGCAGAAGATGTACGAGGCCGGGATGAATATCGCGCGACTGAACATGTCCCATGGCGACCACGACTTCCACGCCAAGGTCATTCAGCACATCAAGACACTCAACAAGAAGGTCAAGTTCCCCATCCCCATCCTCCTGGATACACAAGGCCCCGCGATCCGCACCGGGAACCTCTCCAACGAGCTCGATCTGCGGCAGGGCGCCATCGTCTCCGTCACCACGCGCGGGCCGATGGACGTTGAGGAGAGCTCCATCCACATCGACTACGCGGACTTGCTTGAGCAGGTCAGCGTCGGGGACAAGATCACCGTGGATAACGGGTTGATCAATTTGGAGGTGCTGGAGAAGCAAGAACGCGTGATGCAGTGCCGTGTCCTGGACGGTGGGCTCTTGAAGAGCAAGCGTCACGTGAATCTCCCCGGTATCCGCGTCAATCTGCCGGCGATCACGCAAAAGGACACCAAGGATATCCTGTTCGGCCTGGAACGGGATGTGGACTTCATCGCGCTGTCTTTCGTCCGTGAAGCGGCCGATATTCAGCAACTCAAGGCACTCATGGGTGAAAAAGTCGGGAGAGTGAAGATTGTCGCAAAGATCGAGGACCAGGAAGGCGTTCGCAACCTGGAAGAGATCATCAGGGAGTCGGATGGCATTATGGTTGCGCGTGGAGATCTTGGGGTGGAGATCAACATCGAGGATCTGCCAAACGTCCAGCGCAGGATCGTACAACTCTGTGCCGAGCACGGAAAACGGGTGATCGTCGCCACCCATCTGCTCGAATCCATGATCCACAATCCGCACCCCACCCGCGCCGAGGTTACCGACGTCGCCAACGCGATTTATGAAGAAGCCGACGCCGTCATGCTGTCGGGGGAAACCACGGTCGGGAAGTATCCAGTGAAGTGTGTTGAATACTTGCGTAAGATCGCGCTGAAATCCGAGACCATTCCCGGATTACGGTTTGCGAAACAATTGCGCGACACAGGAAATAAACAACAATTGGCGGCGGCGGCTGTTCAGCTTGCCGAGGGGGTCAACGCCAAGGGAGTCGTCGTGATCACCAGACGGGGACTCATGGCCGATCTCGTGGCAAACTGCCGTCCCTTTTCTACCAACATCTACGCCTTTACCAACATGAGCCAACCGCGACGGACCATGCTGCTCAACCGTGGGGTCTTTCCTTTCAAAATCGATTTTAGTTCGGACCCTGAGAAGACGCTGCAAACAGCATTCCGGATCCTGAAGGAGCGTGAACAGTTTCAGGTGGGAGACAAGGTTGTGATCATCTCGGATGTTCTGGCACAGCAACGAGTCGACTCGATTCAGATTCGTGACATCCCCTTGGATACCATCCCGCCAGAATCAGCCGACGAAGTAACCTGAGCCGGCCCACTATCGGTGGCATTCGCCGGAACGAATAAGTGCCACGAACGATTTTGCGGCGTTATGGCGGGCCTGATCTCAGATAGAGGTGTCGATGGAACTTGCCGCCAACGTTCAAAAATTCTCCGACTCATGTGAATCACTTTTGTCGTCCATTATGGTGCATCGGCCACTGACTGACGAGGAAGTGAGAGTGATTGAGTACTACTGCATCGAGCTCCTCGCCAAAATTGCATCGCGTGACCCTCGCCCATAAACAACACTCGCAAACAGACAAAGCGCCGTCGCCCCGTCATTCAGCAGGCTGAACAAACGATGCGATAGCTTTCGCTATTCCGGCAACTCTAACACGAGAGAGCAATGGGACATTCTGCTTAGACGCTACGAAGATCGGCACACTTCAGGATTGGCGCCCCCCGAACTGATCTGGGTAACGCGAGACAAATTCCCGGACGCTCATGGCTGGCTGACCGGTTATTCGCTGTACCCCGTCTGCCATCCGGTCATATCGACCCGCTCGGTGTAACTCAGCCATCGTCAGTAGATGCTGAGCCAAGTGCTCAGGCACCTGCGCCCTCTTCAGATTTCGCTCCCAATCCTCGTGAGGGATGTCACGGTAGATGACCTGCCGGTTCAACGCGTCTGAAAATTCCTGTGCGACCCCATGCAAGTCCTGCGACCGCGGCCCCGTGAGTTCGTATATCGTGCCGACATGCGGCCCAGGGTCAGCGAGAACGGCAGCGACGACCCGAGCCACATCAGCCGCAGCAACGGGAGACGTCTTCCCCCGCCCAAACGGCAGCTCAATGCGGTTTTGTTCGCGAACCGTCAGACCAGCCAGAGGGAAAAAGCTCTCCAGGAACATCGTCGGCCGGATCGTAACCACCGGCACGCCGGACCAACCGAACGCCTGCTCACTCAGCCAGTGCTGCCGCTGCTGGCGGCTCGGGGTGCTGTTCTGAATACTCATCTGCGAAACGGTCATCTGGGACATGTTCACAAGGGCACTCACCCCGACTTCGCGCGCGACTGTCGCCATGGTCACGGCAGCCTCCAGGTAGCCGGCCGACACGGACATGCCGAAATACACGGACCGGCAACCCTTCAGGACCCGATAGACGTCTGCCGATTCGAGTAAGTCACCAACAACCACCTCGGCACCCGCGTCCCGCAAGGCAACAGCCCGGTCGTCCTCTCGGCGGACCATGGCGCGAACCGGCAGACCACGATCGACGAGCAGGCCGGCCACGGTTCGCCCAACTCCTCCCACGTGACCGGCTGCCCCGGTTACAAGTATCGATCCATTATCAAACATGCACCTTCTCGTCGTTTCGCCCACGCGGCTCTAGATGAAATGAACGCCTCGGGTGACCTTCAGTGGGGAGACGCTCCCTCAGGTATGGTGAACGCCACGGTCTTGGACTGTTCGACGACGCCCTGATGGACGGCGTTGACCAATTCGATCTTGATCTTGTGCGGGCCGGGCGGCAACAAGGCGACGTCGATCGGGGCCGTACTCATGTGCGCCCACAACCAAGGCAGGTCGTCCACTTGTATGTGCAGATGCCCAACCGGCGGAGATGCGTTGAGGTGTTCCTTGCCGGACATCGATCCGATGTTCACATTCTCCGCCCGCCAGGTGATCCAGACGATGCCCTTAGCCAGCAAATCAGGAACTGGGGGGTCCACAATGAGTTTGGCTTGAGGTTGGTTAGTCGGCGCAGATTTTTGGGCCTGGGCTGTGACAACGCCGGATACCATTGCAACGACAAACAGCAATACAGCGATCCATTTCATCGCGTCTCTCCTTTCATTCATCGCACATGAGTTGCAACATTGCTCGGCATCACCTCCCGCTGTCGGACAATGTCACCGGAGTTTTGAGCGACTCCCCTTCCTGTGAAAGCAGAAACACCAAGAGCTTGGCCGGTTCGGTCTTGCTCGCATTCTTGGACACGACATGCGGTTTCTTGGGAGATTCATACCAACTCTGACCTTTGGTATAGGTCACAGCCTTCTCTCCCTCCAATTGAGACACCACCGCTCCCTCTAAGACGTAGGCGAACACCGATCCCGGATGGACGTGTGACTCGGACTCGGCGCCCGACGCATAAACCACGGTGATCAGGATACCCTCCTTTCCTGTCATGTCAGCCAACTGCCGCTTCACCAACACCGACACAGCGCCTTCTGCCACTGCTGGCTGTCCCACAAGCAGAGTCGTCCCCAGCACTGCGGCCCACTGCAGCGTCTGTCTCACTACCATTCGGAAAACAGATGTCGTCGTCATCATTGACCGGTTCCTTTCTCGCGTATCGTACGGGCCCATCACAACTCCGCGATGTGGAGGACAGTCTTGCCGCGCACAGGTTTCTGTTCGTAAGCCTGCCGGAAGTCCTTGCTTTCATGAGCTGAACCGCTTCACCTGGATTATATTGGGTTGGTATAACCCTCATATTCTACTTACGTAGCTGAAAGCCAAACTACTGTTAGAATTGACAGGGGCCTGCATTCTGCATTTTGAAACAGATGCATCGCGCCCGTACGCCGCCGCGATGATTCTCGCCCACCACCCATCACACCTCGCAGCGCGATAGCCCCCAGCCCAGATCACAACGTAAAATATCCCCGCCGCGTCGGCGTATCATTGTTTGGTATGTTCACATTGAGGAGTGACCCATGACTCTGGAAAGCATGTCTGAGGCC
>DASVBB010000171.1:0-17352 GCA_036376045.1 Nitrospira sp. | reverse complement strand
ACATGACGCCGTAATTTCCCACCACCGGATGCTGGGCGCCGCCCATGGCTTTGACTTCACCCGGCGACATCAAGACCGTATGCGGGGTCAACCAGATGAACAGCGCCAGACTCAACGCACCAAGCAGATACTGATAGTAGGGCTGATACCGCTCGCCTCCCTTGATCCGCGCCATGCTCTGCCAAATGTAGTAGTTGACGCCGAGCAGGAGCGCACCGATCAGCAACGCCTGCACCACAAAGAGCCAGGTCAAGAGTCCACCCATCATCGTCACACCCATGCTCTGGCTAAACGCATACACCGACCGCATCAGCCAATACCCGGCGATTGGCATGGGCAGGAGCGCGCACACGGTGACGAAGAGAAAGATGTAGCCGACCCAATCGAAGTAGGCCCGCTCTCCCTCCGTCTTGCTCGTGAAGAAGCGATAGCAGGCATAGGCCAGCACGACTGCGCCGCCAGACATGATGTCGGCCAGGAAGCGATGGACATTCAACGGATTCCAGAGAGCGGAATGCAGCAGGTGCCATCCGTTCCCCAGAAACCGTCCCTGCGCATCGACGCCGGCCGGCGACATCATGAAGGCCGACCAGCTATTCGCCAGCAGAAGGAGCGCGGTCCCGAAGATGTTCGTCAGGATGCCGATGGCTGCATGCACCCACTTCAGTCCAGGCTCAGCCATGCGATTCCAACTGTAGTAATAGAAAATGAGCAAGAGTGATTCGCCGACGAACACGATGGCATAGGCCGGCATGAATGCTTTGAACGTTCCACCCATGTATTGCATGAAACTTGGATAGAGCCCGATGAACATTCCCAGCATCAGGCTGCCTACCAGCGCCGTCACGGAAAGGGCGAGCAACGCCACCTTCGCCAGGTCTCTGGCCAATCCGTCGTAACGGAGCGACAATGCAGGTTTGTTCGTGAGCAACCCCAGAAATTCCAGCAGCGCACAGAATAGCGGCAACGCGAGCACGAAGCCGCCGAAGTAGGTGTGCTGCTGCGTGACGAACCAGACAAGGAGTCGGCTGTCGAACGATCCGACTCGTGGATAAACGGTGTCCGTTGGAGAAGGTGCTGCTGGTCCTTGCGGTGTACCAGGGAGTTTGTAGTAGAGGTCCGCGGAATTTTCTGCGTAGACGGTGACTGGAAGCCCGACGCTTCCCACCAGTCCGCAAACCAGTACGGCAAAGACGAGAGCGGTGGTGACTCGAGACATCGACATCGTGTCCTACCCTTTCGAAGCGCCTGCAACGGCGGAACCGGATGATTTGCCCAGGATCCCCATCACGAAGGGACAGCGAAGCAGAGAAGGGCTCAGGCTCACCCCTTGCCCATCCTCGACGTGCCGCCGATGGCCCAGGTAGTAGCCATACAAGGCCATCAAGCCCGCGACGAGGGCCCCGCTGCAGACCGCATAGGCCGTGGGGATGCCGGGGTATTTTAGGAGAAAAATGATCGCCCCCGCGAGGACCAGATAGTAGGTTGAAGCGAACGCCAATCCGGGCCACCACCAATACTTGAGGAGCTCGGCAGCCTTGGTTTCCATCAATCCTTCCATCCAGCCGCCGGATGGTTTCAGCCCGCCGAAATAGGCGCACAGCGCCAGACCGCCCGCAAGAATCGTCACCGCCAATACCTGGACGAGCACTGCGGTCTGGTGATCGTCGAGAAAGGCCCCCAACGACGCAGCTGCAGCCCCGACGACCAGTCCCGACAGGATCCATGGACCCACGATCATCCCACGATTGGCCAACAGACTTCGCAATGCGCTGCCGTTCGGGAACGTAGGACAGGGCCGTCCCATGAGCGTCAATCTACGGACGTGACCGATCTCAAACGCGTCGCGGGCGATGGCCGTGCAAGAAATGATGATCGCCATCATGGCAGGCCCGTCCGGATGCTGGAGGTAGTCGTAGCCAACGAGCCATAGGAGCGCAAGGACCAAGAGCGACAACTGGACCGCATAGACAAACCCAATCCACCCGGCCAGCCATGTCAGCAGGAGTCGGCCGTCTTCACGGACGACCTCGGTCCAGGCGATCCCGCGTCCCGCGCGATAGGCGAGCAATGCGGTTAGCAGACCCACCAAGCCGCTGATCACCAGCAGCACAATAGGCTCTGTGAGCGGTACCAGATGTTTAGCGAGCCGGTAGATGCCGAAGGCGACCAAGCCGGGCACCAACATGACGAGGCGCTTCTGCTTCCGGACGGAGTCTTCCGTTACCGCAAGGCTCAGACTGGGAAGGACCCGCAATGCCATTCGATGCAACATGACTCTAACTCTTCGCCCCGAGGCCGAAATACTTTGCCTTTATTTCTTCCATGAGCGCGACGGTGATCCGACCGTCCCCGCGTTCCGCTGCCGTCCGTTCCAGCTCGATTTTTGCCATGGCCCTCACGGGGGCAGGCACGTTGTTCAATCGGCGTTCAGCCTCCGGTTCCCATTCAATTCGCTCGTTGGTCCGTGGACGCGCCAGGACGTCATAGGTGACGACGCGCTCTCCCCGTGCACGCAGATCCTGCTCGACCTCATCCCGGAACACCGGAGCCATATAGGGCGGCATCCGCTCCAACCGATGCAGGGCGTCATCGGTCCACATCAGGCGATCGACCAGTCCGTTCATCTGGCCCGCAGGAACATCGACACCGATCTGCAGGCCGCAGCCCCGGCATTCGGAGCGGATAAACCATTGTTGCGTGCCGTCTGCGCAACTCTGCTCTTCGATTCCCTCCGTATGCATCCAGCGTCCGCAACCGCAAGTGAGCATGGGCTTAGCCGATCTTGCCCGGGTAAAGGATGTACAACATCGTGTAGGTCGTCGTGCCGGTCACAAAGAGAATGCAGTAGATGATCATGGTAAACAGTCCGAGCGCCCGGTGCCGCTGTGCGCCGCTCGGCCACAGCCGTTGGATCGAGGTTTCGATGCCCAACACGAAGGTCACCAAGATGATCAACCCTGCATACACTTCGAACTTTCGAATCGAAAATCCGGCGCTAGCGCCGCGCAGCGCGAACAACAGCAGAGCCAGGGCGGTCGTGCCTCCGATGATGGTGCCGATTCGCTTCCAGGTCGTCAACAACGGCCGCTCATTGAGCTGGCGACGATCGCCGACGAACATCTGCGCTCGAAATCCGAGAATGATCATGTAAATCGCCATGACGAGTCCGATGATGACGAGAATGATGTGCACAACAAGGATCGGCACAAAGACATGGTCATACAGGTCCTGGGAACCGCCGAATCCTTCTTTCCCTTCCACTGCCAGAACGCCCAACTGCCGGAACAGATAGTAGGCCGTGAAGAACCCCACCATGGCCAGCATCCCGCAAAACATCAGCCAATGATGGGCATTTGCTTGCCCTTTGCGAGCCTTGATCCAGCCGACCACGAACAACGTCGTAAAGACCGTCGCCATCAATTGGCTGAGATCAGCGCCCATGGTCGCGTGAGTACCGAAAAATCCTGGTTGCCGAAGCCAATCCATCCTTGTGTCCTTTATGCTGCCCGCCCCTGGAGAGCCTTGACGCCCTGGACCACGGCGGTTTTTTCTAATTCCTCGAGCGAACCAAATCCGGCCCGGGTCATCCATTGCATTGCGTCGGAGGTCCTGTAACAGCCTCCTTGCTGGGTATTCACGAGAATGTGCACGGCGAAGGCCGTCGTCCAGGCAGGGCCGGTGCCCGCTTCATCGAGGAACCGATCTTTGATCACCAGCCTCCCGCCCGGCACCAGATGCGCATAGACCTTCTTGACCAGGGCCTGATTGGTCTCGAACGTCTGATAGTGCAGAATGTCCGACATCAACACGAGATCGTACGGTCCGCCCAGTTCGTCCTGATTGAAGTTTCCTCCTCGCAACGTGATCCGTGAGTCCAACCCGGCATCCTTCACGGTCTTTTCCGTCAGAGAAAGTGTGGCGGGAAGATCGAAGACCGTCGCGACGAGTTCCGGATAGACTTCGCAAAAGGCGATCGCGTTGGTGCCGGCTCCACCCCCCAAATCCAAAAGGTGCAACGGTCCCTGGAGCCGCAACCGTTTGGCCAGTTCAGGACCACTCTGACGCCCGATGCGATGGAGCACGGCGAGCACGTTTGCGCCCAGAGTGGGATCGGTCTCGAACACATGCCGGTCCACCGTCCGCTTGCCAGACCGGATCGTCTCCTCGAGATTCCCCCAATTGTTCCACTCGGCGTCGTGCAGGAGCAGGAGATGACCGATATACTGCGGCGAGTGGCGAACGAGATGCGTCCCGGCAGCCGAGGAGTTGCCGTAGAGATCGCCGGCCTTCGTCAACAGACGCATGGCGACGAGGGCATTTAACAATAGAATGAGCGTGGGCTCATGGGCGCCGATTCGAGCCGCCGCTTCCACCGCCGATTTTGGCTTTCCGTCCAGAGCCGAAAAGACGTCCAACCGCACCGCCGTCAGGAGGATTTTGGTTTCCCAGTAGTAGCCCAGCTGGAAGATTTCGGCGAGACTGAGTTCCCGTGGCACACCCATCCCCCTCAGCAGGATGTTGAAAAATATAAATATTCTGCCAGTGTTAACACGTTGAAAGCCGGCATCTTACCCAGTTGAGAAAGTGAAAGGCAAGGCAGGTGCAGTATAGGAAAGGTTTGATAAAAACACGAAGGGCAGCGGAAGATCCGCTGCCCTTCGACGGCATGGCCGTTGTGGCTATCGAGTAACGCTTACTTGAGGTCAGCCTTCAGATTGGCCGTTGCACCGTCGGCCACTTCGACTTCAAACTCGGTCTTCTTGCCCTTTCCGACGAACGGATGCCAAGCCACGACCTTGTGCTTGCCAGGCGGCACGTCCTTGATCTCGAACGTCCCATCGTCCTTCACCACGGCGAAGTGAGGGCTCGAGACCGGGAGGAAGAACGACTGCATGAATTCATGCTGGTCGCACTGCAGACGATAAAAACCGTCCTTTTCTGCACCGCCGCGGAAGGTCACGGGCTTGTCCAGCTTGTCGCCCTTCTTGGCCAGACCGATGTTGAAACCGGTGGCCGACGTGGCACCCTTGACCGTGAAGCTATGAGGGTTGTGCAGCACACCCTGAACGGACTTGGGATCGTCAGGATCCGCATCATGGTTCTCGACCTTGAAAGGACGGGTGTTCACGACGACGCCTGAGTACGGGAGGAACTCACAGAATTCCGCCACGACCTCGGTTCCCGCATATCCGTCCATCCATGCCTTGTCCTCGACATCCACGACCGCAACGACGGCGTTCTTCAACCCGCCGTCCTTGCCGACTTCGATCGTGGGCATGAACCGCTTGTCCCCGTCCATCAGTTCCTTGTGCGGATTCTTCGGACAGAACTTGGGATTGGGGAACTTCGCGAAGGAGAACTCCTTCTTTTCAGCCTTCCCCGCGTAGGTGACCTTGCCGGCGATTGTTCCGCCTGCAAAGGAGGTGACAGGTGCCGCGACGAACGCGACGGCTGCCACGCCAAATACGATGGATAACGCACTCTTCATGTTACTGCCTCCTTGTGATTAAACGAAAACCCGACATTAATGATTATTAGCTCGCTGTCCCCCGTCTTCATTCCGGTTACGAGAGGAACAAGAGATCTCTGCCCTCTCTGGGTACTCGATTGACGACTTGGCTGGCGAGGCTGGTCCGAGACCGAGTACATATACTGAATGTTACCGTGTGATGTCAACAGGTTGCAACTTCGCGCCAGCGGCCTCTTTGACGCGTGGGAGCACGTGCAGCAATGCCCCTGCGGCAGTGGCGCGGGCGGCCTCGTTTTGGTCACGCAGGGCGGCTTTGAGATCGGGCACGACGCTCGGATCGCCGATATGGCCGAGAGAACGGAGCGCCACAATTCTTGGGCCGGGAAGTGGGTCGACGGCCAGACCCGACAACAGGGCGACGGCCCCCTGGCGATTCGCTTTGGTCGCCTTTCCCAGCGCAAAGGCGGCTGACGAACGTGCCGCCGGATCATTATGTTGGCCGAGCGCCACCAACGTCGGCTCAACCGCATCGATCGGCTGGCTGAGCTGCAGCAATGCTGCCGATGCTGCGGCTCGGACGCTGAACACGCGATCTTGGAGCTTGCGCCTCAACGCGGCAACCGATTCTTTCGTCCCCAGATCGGCAAGCGCCGCAGCGACTGACTCACGAACGGGAGCCACCGGGTCGTCGAGCAACTTCTCGAGATCCTCTCGCGCCTCGGTTCTATGGAGACGGCCAAGCCCTCGAGCGGCGGCGGCGCGAACGGAAGGCTGTTTGTACGTCAATAGTCCAGCCATCAACGGGACGCCCCGCTGATCGTTCAGGTCGGTCATGGTGCGAAGGGCTTCTGCCCGATCCTCGGGATTGGCCGATTCGGCCGCTTTGCGCAAGTCCTCCCACGCTTCCTTGCGTCCCAGCCTGATTAAGGCTCCATAGGCGACAATGCGGACAGTCGCCACCTCATCCTTGGCCGCTGATTCGATCAGTGGAATTACCGACCGGTCGCCGCTCTTTCCGAGCGCTTTCACCGCACGCGCCTTCACGAGTGCGGCTTGATCGTTCAATGCGTCCCGCAGCTTTTTTGACTTGCGGCCCGCCTCCGACCGGGACAAGCCTTCGACGGCCAGCACCCTCACCGGCCCCGAGCCATCGCTCATCCCGTCTTCGAAATACGGAATCGTTTCGTCAGAGTCGACTTCCTTGAGCGCGGTATAGGCGGCTCCACGCATCTGGTCCCGCATGTCCTTGAGCAGCACCAGGATAAAACTAAAAGCCACCTCGCGGAGTAAAGGGACATCGTCTCGAGTCAGATCCGCCTCCAGCTTGTCATACTCGGCCAACGCCTGTTGAGGATTTCCAAGTTTGACCAGCGTCCGCGTTTTCAGCCGGCGCACGTCCGGCATTGCCTGTGCGTCCGGATCGAGCTTGGAGAGGCCGTCGATGACCTTTTGGTATTCCTTTCGGTCGTACAATTTCTTGAGATCCTGAGGCACCGAGGAGGGTCCGGCCCCCAGGGTGAAGACCATGAGGACCGCAATTGCACTCCGCAGCAGAGCGGACCCGTGATGTGTCATCTTGTCTCTCATCCCTGCTTGCCCGGGACGCTTGTCGTTTCCCGGAATCGGTATCCATAGGGCGGGTTGAAATACCCTTCAGGCTGGGGAGACCATCTGATCCGTTCATAGACAAACGACCAGTCGCGATCGCGGCTGACGAGCTTGAGCACAACGCCGGTTTCGCCATCGACCCATTCGTACCACCGTTCTGTCCGGCCGTTCCGTTCGGTTTGGACTTCAAATAGCTGTGCGGCACGATTAACGGCCGTTGACTCGCCGACCGGCGTTCGATGACGTTCTCCAGGAAGCGCCGGCTGAATCGGGAGCACATCGTCCGGATCAAGGGGCATCACAAGTAATTCTCGTTGCTGCGCCAACAGATACCAGACTTCTGCTCGATCGAGCCGGATAATTTCGATGGACGAATACCCGAAATTGGTACGAAGCGCATATTTATACTCCAGCCGCAGGCGATCGCCCTTTGCAAACACCTGCGCCTGGTGTTTCTTCCCGTTGACCTGCTTGATAATGGTGCCCGAAAACTCCTGCGGGCCGGCAGCCTGTTTGTCGGCCACGGCGGAAAACGCAGCCGAAGTGGACACCGACAGCGTCGTCGCAAATGCGGAGGCCAGTAGGACGGCGGTCAGGGAGTTCGCAACATCAACCCGCCCTAAACAGATGTGTACGCATGTCAACATCCGCTAGTGTTGATGTTCGACGAACGGATTGATGTCGATCGAGCGCCCGAGCGATTCCGGGCCGAAGCGGGGATTATCGATCACTTTAAATGCAGAGCGGTGGCCTTTCGGCGCTGGCAGTGAAAGCTGCTCGGTCACCTTGCCGTCCGGCGTCACGGTGACCATCTTCGACACCCCGGGGCCGGTCTGTGGGTGCCACACGACGAGTTGATAGGTGCCGGGAGGGACCTGATCCAGCGAAAACCTTCCGTTCTCGTCCGTCAACGTATAATAGGGATTGTTCACCGCCAGGGCCCAACTTTCCATAAATGCGTGAAACCCGCACTGCATATAGAACGTGCGTCGGCCCTTATTGAGGTAAATGGGTCCGACCAGCGACTTCCCCGGCGCATGATTATGAATCGCGTGCAGGTCGCCGCGGTTGTGCTGGTGGTTCATGACCAGCGGAGTATTGAAGAGCACACGGGCGCCGGCTTCCAGGGAGGTTTCATATCCCTGTATATCGTGCATGACGGGATCCATATTCACGACTTCGACGGCGTGGCCGTTGCGCACGATCGTCATGAACGGCTGAAACATGCAGTCGCGCGCTTCAATCAATGGCACTGAAACTTCAAAGGGCTTGCCTGCCTCCACACCTTCCAGCAGCACGATGGCGTCCTTCAGACCATTGTTCTGCCCCACCACAAAATCATGGAGCAGCCGCCAGCCACGGCCGTTCGAGATGCGGCCGCAGTACTGAGGATCCGGAAACGTGATCAGGTTGAAGCCTTTCGGGTCCGGAACGGCGCCGTCGAGCGTGACCGTTCCTTCAATGATGCCACCGCGTTCTATGTCGATGACGTCATAGGCGAGGGCCGTACCGGCGCTGAGGCATGCCGCCATCACGAGACTCATTCGCAAGAGGTTCCTTATTAGACCTGCATCCACGATGTGCTCCTTCATGAATGGGATGGTAATAAGTCGAATCAAGTCTTAACCGTTTTACGGCGCCTGCAATTCCAGCGTGGGACGTATATCCAGGGTCTTGCCGAGGGAATCCGGCCCAAAATGGGGGTTTTCTTCGATTTCATGGGCGCTGCGACGGCCCTTCGGAGATTCAAACACGAAATCGGCCCGGGTCGATCCCTTGGCTGGAACAGTGATTTTCTTTTCCAGGACGATGCCGACACCGGGGTGCCACGCCATGAGCGTATAGTCGCCGGGCGGTACGTCGGTCAGTGAGAACCCTCCACTCCCGTCGGTCAATTGGTAGTAGGGGTTGTCCACCGCGAGACCCCAACTTTCCATGTAGGCGTGAAAGCCGCATTGCATCACGAAAAACTTTCGCCCTTTCGTCATGTGAATCTGTTCGCTGATCGGCTGACCAGCGAGGTGTTCATGGCTCTCGGCGGTGACGAAACGTTTATGGTGGGGATTCATGGGAAGCGGCGTATTGAACAGCACCCGGGGTCCGAGTTGCGAGGTTTCGTACGCCTGGATGTCGTGCATGACGGGATCCATGTTCATGATGACGACTTCGGATCGATCTCGCACCACCGTGACAAAGGGCAAAAACCGGCAGTCGCGGGCTTCGATCGTCGGGGCGTCGAATTTAAACGGTTTGCCTTGGGCCGCATCGGAAAGCCACACGACTGTATTTTTCAGTCCGCCCTCCACACCGACCTCGAACTCTTTCAAGATCCGCCATCCCGTTCCTGTCGAAATCCTTCCGCAGTAGACCGGATCGGGAAACGTGATCAAGTTGAAGCCTTTCGGAACCGGCTTCCCGGAAGTCATCGTCACCTTGCCGGTAACCGATCCGCTGTCGGTCACCTGAATTTCTTCGTACGCCCATGCGGTTGCGCTGATCATAAGCAGCCCAGCGCACAAGGCCAACCACCGCTTCATCATGCCTCCAAGATCATAGGAAATAGTGCAGTCGTGCCATCGTACCAAATAGACATCGCCAAACAAAAGGGGGAAGCCTTGCGGCTTCCCCCTTCTGTCGCACATGTGTCTCTCCGTTGCGGAGAGACGCGATCCTTATTTCGCTGCGACCGGAATCACTTGCGCCGCGTTCTCGAGAGAGGCGCTCTTCATACCGGCGCCCGCACCTGCGAGTGGCAGCAGCCGCTGATCCCCGGATGGCAACACGCGGAGGTAGCCCCACTGTCCGGACTGCGAGTACGGCAACCGTTGGTTGCTGTACACATAGTCGCCAGGCAAACGATAGGGTCCACCGGCCGACGGCACGAACGCGTCCAGGGTTTCCGAGCCGGAGAACTCGACCACGCTAATCTGGTCGGCGCCCCGCATGAAGGGCTCGATCGGCCACTCATGTTTCTCGACGCTGAACATGCCGTTCTGCTCGTTGTTCGCGCCGATCACGTGAATGCGTACGGGATCGCCCGCATGCGACTCAATGATCGGTGTTGCCGGATCCTCGGGCTTGTCCGCTTTGCACGGCTGGAACACCTTGCCGAGCGAGCAGCCCTGCTCCTCACGATACTTGTACGGCTCGGACCGGTAATTGACGCCTGTCAGCCCTGCCACATTCTGGACATAGGGCATGAAGCTCGTGCCGATGATGTTGTCCTCGTCCTGGAAGAACAAGGCCACGTCACGGTAGTTCGGCCTGGATTCGTTGCCAGGGATCGTCCGGTCGATAATGACATCGGCCGCCCAGGCGTTCTTGTTCGAAAGATCGGCACCGGTCTTCGGGTCACGATACTTCGAGCCCTTCGGGCCGACCACAACGGCGCCGAACAAGCCGTTGCGCGGATTGGTCATGACATTACCCCAGTCCCAGACCAGCGAGGTGGTCTCGCCGTTGAACGGATCCGCATAATAGGTGTAGGTCCGATCCCCGCCTGGAGCAATCGTCTGATCGCCGGGGTTGTTGCCAATGTTCGCACCCATCGATTCCTTCGGATCAAACACCAATCCGATGGCTGAGAAGGAGGCTTTGCTCTCCTTCATCTTGTTCTTCAAATGCACCTTCACACAATCGCCAACGTTGACGCGCAGCGTAAGCGGCATTGGTTGTGAGCCGCCCGACACCTTCGCTGCGTCTTCTTCCAACGCGTAGATCTTGGCGTCGGGATTCGTGATCTGAATCTTCCGCTCGAAGTCCACTTCAATGGTCTCGGGCGCCTTCGCATTAAAGGTCATGGCGGGATAATCCATCGCCACGACGTTGAAGGTCTTCACCGGAGCATCCGCCGGACAAACCGGCAACGCCTTGGGAATTTCACCCTTGACCGAGAACCCGGCCGGAAGCTTTTTCAGATCCGCCTGTTCCTTGTCATAGACCCGGATGATGCCCCAACCGCCCTCGGAGAATTTCGAGGAACGGCCGTTGAAGTGGATATAGTCGCCGGCTAGATGCCGCGGACCACCCGCTTCAGGCACCACCAGATCATATCGCTCAGCAATGCCGATGTGGATCGAGTTCTTGCGATTTGCATCGGACGCATACCGCTCAGACCAGAACGTATGGCCAGACAAGGTCCAGGTCATCGTCTCGTTCATGAGCGTATGCAGCAGCCGGAAGACCATCGTGTCTCCCGTGTACGCGCGCAGCAACGGCGTATAGGGATCACCATGGATCTGGCTGTTGAACGCCTGAGACACATCCGGGTTGGTCGCCAGCCGCTGCGCAATCGGACCGGCCCGGAAATTCAGACCGCTACCCGTCGTATGGGTCCCGCCGTTCAGGAACGGCATCGGCGTCATATACAGTTTTTCCGGCATCATGAACGAGACAGTCTTGCCCGCCTCAAGGGCCACCTCGACCGGCTGTCCGGGAGGATTGCCCGCCGTCACGATGTTGACGGTGTGTGGCACGGTATCGTGCACCTGCACCATCAATTCGCGGAAGCTGTTGTTCACGCCGTGACCTACCGGCTCGTTGGTATGGATGTCCGCGATCGGACCGCTCCAGACGAGCTTGCCGGTCTTCGGATCGTGATAGGTCGAACCGACCGGCTCGGCAATGAACGTCCCGAACCCCCCATGCGGCCATGTGGTCGCACCGAAGGCGTGGTCGTGCCAGAAGACCGTGCCGACGTCCGCATCGACCCAGAACCGCTGCCGGACGAATTCCACCGTCACGATGTCGTTCGCCGGGTGATCGTTCTTCAATCCCTTCGTCAAGGTGATCGTATTGCCGTTGATCGCCTTGATGCGAGAGATCTCGTTCCCCTTCACGTTGTCGGCCCCGACGAGAATCAAGGTGCCGACATGGTACTGCTTGGCATTCTTCACCGAGAGACTGGCCGAGCCTTTTTTGGCCGCTGCCGTCAAAGAGGTGTTCATCGGCATCGGCAGGCCCTTCTTGTTCTTCTTCTCCAGCATCGTGAACGGACGCACCGACTGTTCATAGGAGAAGCCGGTGATGACACCGTCCGAAGCCTGGTTGTCGAATTGCAAGAAATGCCAGTGGGTGTTGATCTTCGACGACTGGAAGTTCGTGTAGTCGTCGTCGTCCCACTCGCTGGTGAGCATCCAGTCCACGCAATCGTAGATGTTGCCGCGGACGACCAACGGATATTTGAGATCGTCGTTGGCCCGGATGGCCGCTTCTTCTTCATGCAGCACATAGATCAAGCCGTTCGGATCGACCACGGGCGGCTCCTTGCCCTGCGCCTTGGCGATCTTGATTGGCAGCTTGATGAAGTGCACGTTGTAGTTCTTGCGCCCGGCATTCACCGGACAGAGGCTCCAATTGCCCTGCTCACCCGGCTGCGCTTGTTCGGTGCTCTCTTCGCCGTTGGCATCGCGCCGGATCATCTCCAACCAGGGCGCCCCCACGTGGTTCGGAGAGAACATGGCGCGCTTGCCGAAGTGCGGCGTGAGATGCGGCCAGGCGACTTTTCCGGTAAGCGGCTCGAACATGATCGGATGCCGCTTACCCGGATGCGTGGATTTGTACTTCGGATTGTCGATCGTGCTTTCCTTCTCGCTCATCGCCACATTGCCATTCCACGTCCAGTCCAGCACGGTGGCATCATAGGAGACGATTTGGCCCTTCTCATCGTCCTTGTGACCGGGTTTGCCCTGCGTCGGCAGCTGCATGTCCACCCAGTCCTTGATCGTGATCGTGGCCGGGTTGCTCTTCCAGTTGCTCTTCCCCTTCTCGACGATCTTGAACGGCGTGCCGAACCAATCGACCGTCTGGCCGATCAGCTTGTCGGATGCAATCGGCGTCTTGATGCGGCCTTTGCGATCCGGCAACTCACGCAGATCCGGCATCACGTCGTTCCGCAAATCGCCCTGCTGGATCGTATTGTAGACCCGCCAATACCCCCACATGCCCGCCACGTAATGGTGCGCCACGTGACAGTGGAACAGGAAGTCGCCGGCGAGCTGCTGGCAGAGTCCTGAGCCGCACTCGGTTTCGAGATCGAGGGCCTCAGAAGGTCCGATGACCTCGACGTCGACACGGTCGGTCTTGGCCCGAATCACAGGATACTTCACCGGGCCGTTGCCGCTGGTGGCCCAGAGATTCATGTCATCGATCGCCCGCGGGCTTCGCGGCCATCGGATCGTTCCGCCATGCGGATGATGGCTGTGGAACACTTCCGATCCGCCGTGGACCAGCCGGAACTTCGCGGGATCGCCCATATAGGAGCGCGGAATCGTCGGAGACGGATCGCCGAACGTGTAGGAGCTGTAGCCCATCGACTCGTCTTCGAAACCGAAGTATTCGTGCTGCACATGCATGTTGTTGATGCCGAACGGCTCGCTGCGATAGTTGATCGCACGGCCGCCCGGACGATAGGCATCGGTGAGCGGATCGCGCTGAGGGAGGAAGTCGCCCTTCTTGTTCAGCGGACGAAACGCTTCGTCACCGACCTCATGATAGATCAGCACGAATTCGCGGAAGTCGGGGCCGGTGCCGTTCTTAATGATGGTCTGCCAGCCGCTCGTGGCGGGAGTGGGATCGCCAGAGCCCAAAGGCTCAAGGTAGCTGGAGCCGCGCGGCTCTACGACGAAGGCGCCGAAGAGTCCCATCACGGTCAATTCGCGATCGTTGCTGAACGTATGGAACTGCCGGACGCCTTCCTGCGTGCTCGGATGAATGTACCATTCATAGTCGCCGCTCTTGTCCTTCGCGACGATCGTATCGGGGTTGGTCGTCGTTGCCGCCGCGCCGGTCGCGCTCACGACCATCGCAGAGCCGTGGATATGAAGGCTGACGTCCTCTCCGCCTTCCAGCTTGTTGCTGAGCTTCACTTTCACGCAATCGCCCTGGTTGCCGCGGATCACCAGCGGTTGAATCCACTGCGCCTGCACGCCGGGAATCACGGCACCCGGATCATGACCTTCTTTATCGCGGGATTCCTTGTTGGTGTTTTCCTCGGCGCGAACTTTGTCCATGTTCTCATCCAGCACGTACATGTAGCCCGGATAAAAATCGAGCCACTGGTTGAGCGTGATCTCAACGTTGATCGCGGAGACGTTGTACTGTTTCACGGGCGCCGTCGCCGGACATTTGCCGCCCCCCGTCATGGCCACCGGCTCGACGCGAGGGTCCGACACGAGCAGCATGTCCTGCCCGCCCGCACCGTACTGGTGCATCATCGCAGAGGTGTTGTACATGCCGGTATTGACGCCCTGCACCTGCGGATCATGGCTCATGTGCTCCATGATGCGCTGATGCTGTTGCTCGACCATCGCAGCACGCTCGCCCTTGCCGGACATGGTGTCTTCGATGATCGTTTGTCCTTTGAGTTGTTCCGCCCAAGCGGGAAGCTGATGATTCATCGCCCCATGGGACGATGCGTCCTCGGCGGAAGCGAGCGGAGCCCAGAGCAGGGCTGCAGCTGCCATCACGCCGAGCGTGAAGGTGGGTCGACTGACCCCTGTAATAAAGGAATGTGAAAGCATGGACTGGCCTCCTTGCTTTTAATTAAATGATTGAACGACTAATGGAGTGCGTAAAATAGTGTTGCAGCTTGTACGGAACCTCCCCTGGTTAAGAGCCGCCGAGGGTACCCACGACACGGGCATTTCTCTCCGCACCCGCAAGGGAATCGGAACGATACGCAAGTTTGCTATGAGTGTCAATCCCTCTAGACACCTTGGTGTTTTTCGCAAGTCCTGCGCGCAACGCCGCTCTCGGCTGAGTCTTTCGCCCAAGGTAGCAGGGCGACTTCTCCTCTCGTTCCCCCCCTGTTTGTGCGATAATCTTTTTCATGGTGCTCAAGCGGGTGCTCAAGCGTTTGCTGGTCGGCAATCCCATCAAGACCGCTCATGCCGCACATGAACGGCTCTCCAAATGGCTCGCCCTCGCCATCTTTTCATCCAATTCGATCTCCTCAGTCGCGTATGCGACCGAGGAAATCCTTTTAGTCTTGATTCTTGCGGGGATCGCGGCCCTCACATGGTCCATTCCCGTCAGCCTGGCCATCCTGTTTCTGGTCATCGTGCTGACGATTTCATACAGGCAGATTATCTATGAGTACCCCGAGGGTGGCGGGGCCTACATCGTGGCCCGCTCCAATCTTGGTGAGATGCCTGCGCTGATCGCCGCCGCGGCCCTGATGATCGATTATGTCCTCACCGTCGCGGTGAGCGTCGCGGCAGGCGTGGCCGCCATTACCTCGGCCATCCCCGAGCTTTTTTCGCATCGTCAGGGATTGGGTCTCGTGTTCATCATTTTTATCGTCGTCGTGAATCTCCGGGGCGCGCGGGAATCCGGCAGGTTTTTTGCCCTGCCAACCTATGCGGCCATCGGAGCGTTGGGCCTCATGGTCGTGGTGGGAGCCTACCGATCTCTGATGAGCGCCAGCACCCCGTTTCCTCCGGCTAGCCCAACCGGGCTGAGCAGCGGAACCGAAGCGTTGACGCTCTTTCTGATCCTGCGGGCCTTTGCCGCGGGATGTGCCGCCGTCACCGGCATGGAGGTCATTTCCAACGGCGTCAAAGCCTTTCACCACCCCGAATCGAAAAATGCCGCCACGACGATGGTGTGGATGTCGGTCATCCTCGGATCGTTGTTCATCGGTATCAGCTTGATGGCCTACCAGTACAACATCATCCCCAAGCTGGACGAGACCGTGGTCTCACAACTGGCCCGCCTGACGTTCGGCACTGGCCTGGTCTATTACACCATTCAGGTCGGGACCATGATGTTGTTGGTGCTCGCGGCGAATAGCGCCTTTGCCGGCTTCCCGTATCTTTCATCGATCCTTGCGCGAGACGGGTACATGCCCCATCAGATGGCCACGTTCGGCGATCGCCTCGTCTTCTCGAACGGCATCATTATCCTGGGATTTTTCGCGTGCCTGTTGCTGGTGATTTTTCAAGGCGACACTCACGCCCTGATTCCGCTCTACGCCATCGGTGTCTTCGTCTCGTTCACCTTGTCTCAGGCAGGAATGGTGCGGCGCTGGTTGATCAAGAAAGGCCTGCACTGGCAACACAAACTGATCGTGAACGGCATCGGTGCCGTAACGACGGGAATCGCCACAACGATCATCGCCGTAACCAAATTCATGCAAGGGGCGTGGATTGTTTTTCTGCTCGTTGCGGCTCTCATCCTGATGTTCCGGGCCATACGCTCCCATTACAAGGCTGTCGCCGAACAAGTCCAATTGTCGAGGGACGCGCGTCCGCCGAGACCCCGTCGCAACCTCGTCCTCATTCCCATCGGCGCCGTCAACAAGGCGGTCGTTCGCGCTGTCGACTACGCCAGAAGCCGTGGGGGCGAGGTGCGTGCGGTGCTCATTGACGTCGACAAGGAAGAAACGGCTCTGGTCGAAATCAAGTGGGCCCAGTGGGGCTGCGGGGTGCCGCTGATCGTGCTCCCCTCCCCATACCGATCGATCTTGGGTGCGCTCCTGGAGTACGTTGAAGAGAATCTCGAGAAGGATCCCGACTGCTGGATCACCGTGGTTCTGCCGGAGATTTTACCGGCCCGCTGGTGGCAAAATATCTTGCATAATCAACGGGCGCTGCTCCTCAAAGGCGCCCTCCTGTTCAAGGACCGGGTCGTGTTGACCGACGTCCCCTTCCACCTGACGAGGTGATCATGAACCATCAGACGTGCGCCATGAGGCATCTATGCTTCTGGGTAGTCCTCTGTGGAAGCCTTCTCGAAGTGTCGCCGACACAGGCCTTCCAGATCACCGAGCCCGCCCCGGGGGCAAAGCTGGCCGCAGGACAAACGGTGACCGCTCATGTCGACCTTGGCAACGACATTGGGATCGTCAAAGTCCGCTACTACTGGTATCGGGAGCAAGACGAAACCCTCGTCCAACAGGACGAAAGCGATTCCGGGCCGTCCAAGTCGGGGGCCAAAATCTCGGTCGACAAGTTCCTTCAAAAAGACAGCGTGGTCGGCGGCTCCGTCGTCTCCCTCCCTGTGCTGGTCTCGACCGGAGATATGGATCCCGCCTTCGGCGGTCCGCTCAAGGTGCCGCCGGAGGCGATCGGACCGATGCGGCTACTGGCTGTGGCCGACATTTCCCGAGGCCGCCTGGGAACGCGAACCGTGTTCGATGAAATCGTCGTCAACACCGAACCGAAAGCCGAGCTTCAGGCCATCGATTTTGAAACGGACAAACCCTTGCTGCTCGGACGGGAAGGACAATCGGCCACCTATGGTCAGGTGGACGTCCTCGGCAAGATTTTCGA
>DASVBB010000055.1:0-25682 GCA_036376045.1 Nitrospira sp. | reverse complement strand
CTCTTCCATCTGGCCGGCCTGGATCAAGGTTCGAATTCTGGTGGAGCTCACGACTCCGCCGTGCAGCACGACGGGACGCACCGGATGGACGGCGAACCCCAGCGTCCCTCCCAACCGCTCCAGGTCGGCGATCCGCCCGGCCCGACCCTTTCCAAACGCAAAATGTTCGCCGACAAACAACTCCTTCACATGAAGGTGCCGATGCAGGACGACGTCGGCGAACTCCTCCGGTGTCATGGCGGCCAGCGCCGGCGTAAACTCGAGAAACACGACTTCATCGACACCGGATGCTTTGAAGCGTTCGAGTTTTTCTTCTGGACTGGTGAGGAATCGCAGTTCGACGTGAGGTGCCAGCACCCTGACCGGATGCGGATCGAAAGTCAGGACAATGGCCGTGCCCCCGGCCTCGCGAGCCCGCGCCACGACCGTCTGCAGTAAGGAAAGATGTCCACGATGATGACCGTCGAAGTTGCCGATGGTCACCACCGGATGCGGTCTTGACCGGACATCGCCCAGGCCGCGCGTTACCGTAAAGGTCATCGTCAGCTGAGACTGCGCGCCGCGTCTTTGGCGAAGTAGGTCAAAATGAGGTCCGCACCGGCACGCTTGATGGCGAGCAGCGATTCCATCATGGCCCGAGATTCGTCCAGCCAACCGGCCTTTCCAGCCGCTTTGATCATGCTGTATTCACCGCTCACCTGATAGGCGGCGACGGGTAGGCTTGTCTGCGCTCGGGCGGCGGCGATGACATCGAGATAGGGCAGCGCGGGTTTGACCATCACGATGTCCGCGCCTTCTTCCACGTCGAGCGTGATTTCCCGAAGCGCTTCGCGCCGGTTCGCCGGATCCATTTGATAGGACTGCCGATCACCGAACTGCGGAGCGGAACCGGCTGCGTCCCGAAACGGCGCATAGAAACAGGACGCAAATTTCGCGGCGTACGCCATGATCGGCAGTTCCGGATACCCGGCCTGATCCAATTCCGCTCTGATGGCCGCCACTCGTCCATCCATCATGTCCGACGGCGCGACCATATCTGCGCCGGATTCGGCATGGGTCCTCGCCATGGCGCGCAGACAGTCCAACGTTTCATCGTTCAAGATCCGGCCGTCTTTGACGATGCCGCAGTGACCGTGAGTGGTGTACTCGTCGATACACACATCCGTGATGACGAGCAACCCAGGGACGTGGTCCTTCACGGCTTTGATCGCCCGCTGGACAATCCCATGGGGATCGTAACCCGAGGTGCCGCGCTCGTCTTTGCGATCGGGGATGCCGAAGAGCATGATCGCGGGAATTCCCAGCCCGGCCACCTCACCGGCTTCTTTCACCAGGAGATCGATCGACAACCTGCTCTGTCCAGGCATCGAGGCGATCTCCCGCCGCTGATCCTTTCCTTCCGTCACGAACATCGGATAGATGAGGTCAGAGACCGACAGACGCGTCTCCCGCACCATGCGGCGCAATCCTTCATGCTGCCGCAGCCGCCTCAGCCGTTGGATAGGAAACGCCATGGCGCCTATTTCCTCGGCAGGTTCGTGAGGAACACGACCAGGTCGCGGACCGAAATCATCCCGACCAGTTTGCCGTCGCGGCTTACGCCCAGATGGCGCACATGAGCCTGCGCCATCAGATCGTTCGCATCCAAGAGCGTTTTGTTCTCTTCGATCTGCAGGATGGGCGCGGACATGATCTGCTCGACGGTGGTCTTGTTGGGATCACTGCCCGACGCGACGATACGACGCATCATATCGGTGTCGGTGAGAATGCCGATGATGTCTTTCTGATTCGTGACGAACAAACTGCCGATGCCGCGGTCCCGCATGATGCGCGCGGCAGCCTGCGCATTTGTGTCGCGTTCAACCGTGACGAACTTTTCTCTTGGCACCATGAACGATTTCACTGGAACCATGAAGACCTCCTATACCTCATGCAACCGGCCCACACGGCTAGCGAGACGCAGGAACCGCCACGCGAGCCCCTTCACTATAGAATCGCACAATGGCCTGCGCCAACGCCGGCACCGTATTCTCCGCCGGCATGATCGTGACGGACAATCCGTGTTCCTCCGCCGTGCGTCCGGTCACCGGGCCAATGCAGGCAATGATGGTCTTTGCTCCGAGTCGGCGCGCTTCCTGTGTTCCGCCGACCAACGCGACAAAGTTTGAGACCGTGGAGGAACTGGTAAAGGTCACGACGTCGATCACACCTTCCTCAAGTTGTTCTTTGAGTCGAGTCAGGACCCCTTCGGGAAGCACCGTTCTGTAGACCGCCACCACATCCACCGAGGCACCCTTCATCCGCAATTGCTCCGGCAACAGCTCGCGCGCCACCTCGGCACGCGGGATGAGGATCTTGGTCCCCTGGAGGTCATGCCGGCTCATCGCGTCCACCATGCCCTCGGCTTGAAATTCCGAGGGAATCAGGTCGGCGGACAGGCCGTAGCCGGCCAGTTCCTCCGCCGTTCTGGGGCCGATCGCACCAATCCGGAGATGCGCGAGCGCGCGCGCATCCTTTCGAGCCTTCTTCAGCCGGTCCATGAACGGAGCGATCCCATTGACGCTGGTAAATATCAACCAGGAATAGCTGCTCAGCTTCGCGATCGCCTGATCGAGAGCCTCCCAACTCGGCGGCGGCACCATTGTGATCGTCGGTGCGACGATCGATTCCGCTCCATACGCCGCCAATAGCCGGGAAAATTCGCCCGCCTGTTCGCGGGCCCGGGTCAGCACGATCCGTTTGCCGAACAGCGGCCGTTTCTCGAACCAGTTCAGTTGTTCGCGTAATTTCACCACTTCTCCGACGACGATGACGGTCGGTGGTTCCATTCCGGCCTGCGCCGTTTTGACGACGATGTCTCGCAACGTCCCGATGACGGTTCGTTGCTCCGCCTTTGTCCCCCATCGCACCGCAGCAACCGGTGTTTCTTCCGCGCGGCCCTCTTCGAGCAGCCGCGACACGATCATGGGCAGGGTTTTCATCCCCATCATGAAGACCAATGTGCCGGACGTGGCGGCAAGTTTCGGCCAGTCGATAACGGTGGTGCCTTTGCTGGGATCTTCATGGCCGGTCACGACGGTTACCGTGGAGGCCATGGTGCGGTGCGTCACCGGGATGCCCGCGTACGCGGGAACGGCCACAGCGGCCGTCACTCCGGGCACCACTTCGAACGGCACGCCGGCCGCCGCAACCGCTTCGGCTTCTTCACCGCCTCGCCCGAAGACAAACGGGTCGCCGCCTTTCAATCGCACCACCACTTGCCCCGCCTGGGCGCGCTCGATCAGCACGCGGTTGATCTCCGTTTGCTCTTGATACTGTCCGCGCCCGCGACGGCCCACGTACACGCGCTCAGCGTGAGCCGGCGCATACTCCAACAGCGCCGGATTTGCGAGGTAATCGTACAGGACGATGTCGGCCTGCTCAAGGCATTCCTTACCTTTGATGGTGAGCAACCCCGGATCACCGGGCCCTGCTCCCACGAGGTAGACGATGCCGCGACGCGGATTACTCATGGAGCCGTTCCATAGATCGCCTGGAGAATCCTATCGCCTCCACGCGCGAGCAACCGCTCCGCGAGTCGCATCCCCGTGATGCGGGGATCATCGACGGTGCCTGTCACGCGGTCGCGGATCACTTCCTTCCCGTCGACGCTGGCCACCAATCCTTCCAACACGATCTCAGAACCTGCCACGGTGGCATGCGCCGCGATCGGGACCTGACAGCCTCCCTGCAATCGGTGGAGCAACGCCCGTTCGGCCATGACCGTGGTGCGCGTGGGCTCGTGCTCGAGTCCTCTCAACACGTTGCGCACGAAGAGATCGTCCCGCCTTCCCTCGATCCCTAACGCGCCTTGACCGATCGCTGGCAGACTGATTTCAGGCGCGAGGTATTCGGTGATCTCACGCTCCCATCCCAGCCGGCGCAATCCGGCAGCCGCAAGCACGATCGCATCAAACTGCCCCTCGCGTAATTTCCTTAGGCGGGTATCCAGATTGCCGCGCAACATGCTGATCGAAAGATCCGGCCTCGCCTGGAGGAGCTGCGCCTGCCGTCTCAGACTGCTCGTGCCGACTCTTGCCCCTGCGGGAAGATCTTTGAATCGGGTGCCCTCGCGGCTGATCAATGCATCGCGCGCGTCTTCACGGGACGGGATGCAAATGAGATCCAACCCCGGCGGCAACTCCGTCGGCACGTCCTTCATGCTGTGAACGGCCAAATCAATCTCGCCGGAGAGCAACGCCTCTTCGATTTCCTTGACGAACAATCCCTTTCCGCCGATCTTGGCCAGCGGCACGTCGAGAATCTTGTCGCCGGAGGTTTGAATCCGCCTCAGCGTGACGGTCACGTGTGGCGCGAGCTCCTGAATCCGGGCTTGGACCCACTCGCTCTGATGCACAGCCAGCTTGCTGCCGCGCGTTCCCAGGACCAACGTCGATCGCTCTTGCATCAGGCCGGTCATGTCAGCGGTTCGCGCCACGCTCGGGGGGGTAAACGAAGGGGGCATGCCGGGATCCAGGAAGTTTTTCCCCGCCCGTCGCCGGAGCTTCCGCCGGAGCTGTCGTCCGCGACGGCGGACTGTTTGAAAGCGGCGCCGTGATCAAACTGCGATACGAAGACGAGACCAGCAGGTAGCTGATCAGCCCCAACACCGAAAGCAAATACACCAGTACATCCCATCGAAATCCGCCCTTCACCCGATAGTCGTAGCCGCAGGAGGGGCAATCCGGCAGAGGATCATGCCCCAAATACGCCTTTCGGCATCTGGGACACGTGAACAGCTTCGGGCCTTTCCCCACCAACCCCATGATGTGTTCCGCCGGATCATCCTGGCTTGTTTGCGCTGGTTCGCGTCGTCGGGGCTTCGGCATCCAGATCCTCGGCGCCGATCCCGCACTCACCGAGATTGAAAAATCGTTTTGCCGCTTCCACAAACGCGGCCCCGTCCGCGGAGGCGACCTCCGACTTGAGCGTGACCATCGTGTTATGGATCAATTTGTTCACGATGGCCGAGGCCATGGCCTCGACCAGCGCCCGCTCTTGAGGCGGCAGGTGCGCAAGGCGTCCCAACAACTTCTCCACCTCGGCCCGCTTGATGTCTTCGACACGGCTCTTCAGTGCCACGATGGTTGGGGTGACTTCCAACGACTTGAGCCATTGCCGGACGGCGCCGACTTCCTCGATGACCATATGCTCGGCCCGTTCAGCTTCTTGTAGCCGCTCACCCCTATTTTGCTCAACACGTGACTCGAGGTCGTCGATATCGAAAAGAAACGCATTGTCCACGTGACGGACGGCAGGATCAATGTTACGGGGGACCGAGATGTCGATGAGAAACATCGGCCGGTTCATGCGCTGCTTCACCGCCCGCTGCACATCGTCGCTGCCGACGAGATAATGCGCCGCTCCGGTCGAAACCAGCACGATGTCGGCCGTCGCCATTTCCTCCCGGAACTGCTCGAAGGGGACAGCGGTCCCGTTGAATCGGTCGGCGAGCGCCACCGCATGCTGAGGGGTCCTCGTCGTGACGCGCACGTGTCGCACGCCACTGGCGATGAAATGCCGCGCAGCCAGCTTGGCCATCTCACCAGCGCCCACCAGGAGCACGGTCTTGTCACGCAGATCGGAAAATATTTTTTTCGCCAATTCGACGGCGGCATAACTCACTGAGACGGCGGATTCGGCGATCTTCGTGTCGGTCCGCACCCGTTTCGCGACGGAAATCGCCTTCTTGACCACTTTGTTGAGAATCAGGCCGGTCGCCTTGTGAGTCAGCGCCATTTCAAAGGCGTCCTTCACCTGTCCCAAAATCTGCGATTCGCCAACCACCATCGAGTCCAAACTGCAGGTGACGCGGAACAAATGGGTAATGGCCCGATCTCCGGTTTGCCAATAGAGATGCGGCGTCAATTGCTCGGAAGACACGGAGAGATGTGCGTCAGCAAGGAATTCCTGGATGCGGCCGTAGCCGGCCTCCAATTCCTCCACGACGGCGTAGACCTCCACCCGGTTGCAGGTCGACAACAGCAACCCTTCCTTGATGCCGGAATACCCGCAGAGCCTCGTGAGCGCCTCACCGAGGCGGCTTTCGGGAACGGCCAGCCTTTCCCGGATCTCCACCGGTGCAGTTTTGTGGCTCAGTCCAACGACGACAATATGCATATCAGGAGACCGATCCAAAACTCTTGATCGCCACACCCACGAGTGTCAGCACGACGCCGGCGAATCCGATAATGGTCAGATAGGCCGCACGCTTGGCCCGCCAGCCGACGGTAAGCCGTCCGACCAGGACGATAAAGTAGAAGAGCCACGTCACCAGGGCCCATGTCTGTTCCGGATTCCAGTTCACATAGGTGCCGCGCGCGAATTCGGCCGAGATCGCGCCGGTGATGATCCCAAGCGTGAGCAGCGGGAAACCCAGTACGATCGATTGTTGGTTCAGGTCGTCGAGAAAATCGAGCGCGGGCAGTTTCGAATACAGCACGTTGAACCGCTTCGACTTGAGGAGTCCGTCCTGAATCAGATACATGACACCTGCAACGAATGCGACGGCAAACCCGACGGTGCCCAGCATGCTGAGTGTGACATGCACCCACAGGGTACGAAACACCGGTTGGAGCGTCGGCACCGTGTCAGGTAAAGCAGCGGCCGACACCAGCGACACGAGCGCCAGCGGCACGATGAACGACCCCAGTACGTGCAGACGGTGGCGGAATTCCACGGCCAGAAACACTAGAATCAGCATCCAGGAGAAAAACGACAAGGCTTCGTGAATGCTGGGACTTGAGGATCCGGGCCCAACGAACATGCGTGTGACCAACGCAATCGTATGGGTAACGAACCCGACGGCGGTGACCGTCAGGGAAAATGTCGAGAGGGCATCGGCCCTTCGGACCAACAATGCAAGGAAGGACACCGTGGCGGCAAAATAGAGCGCCATAGTGACCATGAAGAACACGGCGGCCATGAGGTCTATCCCCTGAACTTTTCAGGACAATTGGCCTGGGTAGGCGCGTGGGAATTATATCGATGCGGCGTCAAAAGAGTCAACAAACCTATCGTAACGCGTCCGGTTCCGAGAAGAGGCGTCGCAGCGCAGGAACGCTCTTCATCGTGGGGATGCCCATCGGATCTCCAGACGACTTGACGCTCCGTGCACGAACGATCCTCGGTCAGGTGTCCATCGTCGTGGCGGAAACTCCGCTTGTCACTCGCATGCTGCTCGACTATCACGGAATCAGCGCAACCGTCACGGGATACGAAGGCGGTAGCCGAGAAAAAATCGCCATCCTTCTCGATCGGCTTAACGCAGGGCACGATATTGCCCTGGTCTCCGACAGCGGCATGCCTGTGATCTACGACCCCGGACGGTTGCTGATCGCCGCCGCACGTGCCTCGGGCCATTCTGTGACCGTGGTTCCGGGTCCCTCGGCCCTCACCGCCGCTGCGGCACTCTCAGGTGTCAGTGCAGACCGCCTTTTGTTTGTGGGTAAATTGCCTCGTTCAATTCAACAGCTCGACCGGTTTCTCGCCGGCCTCACCCACGAAACCGGAACCACCGTAATGTACGCGGCTTCTTCTGCACTTCCGCGGCTTCTCGAGCGGATGCGACGCATCATGCCCGGGAGAACCGTCACCCTGGCCGTCAATATGACACACCCTGACGAACGGGTGTGTCAGGGAAACCCATCCTCCCTGCTTGAACACATCAGCTCGTTGTCAAAGGATTCGGAAGTCACCCTGGTACTGACGGGTGTAAAGAAGAGACGAAAATGACTTATTGGCGCCGGATCATGACGCGGTACGACGCGTCGAGAGGTTCTTGGGACAGCACTTCATGGCCTTCATTACTGACGCTCTTCGGGACGTTGCGAATAGGGTCCCCGGCATCCAGAATCACGGAAAGGACTTGCCCCTCTTCCATGGTCTCGAGTTTTAATTTCGTCTTGACGAAATTGTAGGGACAAATGACCCCTCGCAAATCCAATTCGGCATCGGGTCGAACCGCTTGCTCCTGCTCGTTCATAGGCCTCTCCGAAACGCTTCCTACGAAAATCGTATCAAGGACGCGATCCCGCCGCAATGTCCTTGTACAAAGAAAAAGGGGCAGCCTCACGGCTGCCCCTTCGTTCAGTGCTGAAACACTCCTACCTTACTGCAGACCCTTGACCAGGTTCGGCTTGGCCGTATCTGTTCCGTAGTCCGACTTGTTTTGGAGCTTGGTCTCAGGCGCGACGGTCTGATAGCCCCAGCCCGGTTGCGGTTCGCAATTCCAGCAGGGGGCCGCACCAGTAAACTCTGAGATGCCGGTCGTCACGTTTCCAGTCGCGGTGCCCGGAAGGACTCCGCCGCTGACACCGCCTGTGGTCGAGCCGCTATTTGTGTTGATGCCGCGCTCGGTCATCGGATTCGGACGCTGGCCCAAACCACCAAAGCCTGCGAGCTTCTCGTTTCCACGGAGCACGCTGATATCACGAACCAGCTTGCGGCCAGTCCCGAAAGGCTGTCCCGGAGTCGTCTCCTCAAAGGCCATGATAATGATATCGTCGCCGGCTTCCAACGTACGGACCTGGTCCATGTTGGTCTTGTCATCGAAATACACGGTGCGGTAGGCCATCGCGCCGCCACCCGCACGACCTTCATCATGGGAGCTGCCGCCGCTTTCCAGGTGCAGCTTCTTGCCGGGGATATCGACGCCCAACACACGGCCATATACGGTTTCCGCCTGCGACAACCGATCAAGAAAGCTCGTACGATCAAAGACATTTACGCGCGTACTATTTCCTGACACGTCACCGACCCCTTCGCCTACGCCCATACCAGATTGGTTGCTCTGCAACCGCTCCTGGGCGACTGCCACACTCACGGAGCCGACAAAAAGAATTGCCGCTCCTAGCGCCAACACCTTACGCATGTGCTGCCTCCTTGGTGAGTTAGAAAATAAAAGTTAAATGACAGAAAACAAGACAGGACAGTTATCGACGCATTAATTCATTTTTTTGACCCTAGGGGGCGGACTATAGGCCAGATGAAAAACCAAGTCAAGTGGGGAAGTTATGGTGTTTAATGGTGCCCGGAGGGAGGGTCGAACTCCCACTCTCTTGCGAGAACCGGATTTTGAGTCCGGCGCGTCTGCCAGTTCCGCCATCCGGGCACAGTGAAGGGGGCGCCACTTCTAACATGAAGTGGAATAAGGGTCAATCGCCGAAGACCCTCGAGGCCACCCTCTTTTCTTTGCAGCAACGGCGGTGTTAGAATCTGCACGAAAATCGGCTTCATTAGAAGGAGGGTTGAGCTATTATGACGGAAGTTCAGTGCGTGACTTGCGGCCAGGCAGGAGAACCTATCACGGATCCCCTGTTCATGGGCAAACTTGAAGCGGAAATCAAGTCCAAGGTTTGCAAACCCTGCTGGAAAAAATGGGAATCCATGCGGGTCATGGTGATTAATGAATATCAGGTGAACCTGGGTGACGAGAGCGGCCGCGAACTGGTCAAGAAGCAGATGAAGGCGTTCCTGAAGCTTGAAGGCGAACAAGCGGACACCTCCAAACTGGATCAGAACTACCGCCCTCAGACGTAAGCACAGAACCCTCGTCTGAGCGACACCTCGTACTGGAGCGGCTCACCGGTTTTCTCCTGCGATCTCGCCAGCTTCGTTGACAGGCTAAATTCAAAAATGCTAGGGTGCACAATTCCTTTCGGTCTTCGAGAAGTTTTGGACGCGACTGGGGAGCGTCGGGTGTCATGATTACCCAAATGCATCTCAAAGGGTTGATGTTCGACCCATATAACAACGCCTATATCGTCGTGCTTCGCGACGAAGAAGGCCACGAGATGCTCCCCATCTGGGTGGGTAAAGCGGAAGCCGGGGCCATCAGCATGGCGCTCGAGAACGTCGCCCCTCCCCGTCCCATGACGCATGACTTCATGAAGTCGATCCTCGATGCCTACGACGCCAAAGTGATCAGTGTGGTCATCACGGATCTCAACGAGAACACGTATTTCGCCAAGATCCATCTGATGTACCAGGACTCGGAATACACCGTGGATGCGCGCCCCAGCGACGCCATCGCCTTGGCGCTGCGGTCGAACGCGCCAGTGTTTGCCAAGGAGTCCGTGCTCAACAAGCAGAGTTCGGAAGAGCTCGAACAGTGGCTGGAAAATTTGAAGCCTGAAGATTTCGGGAAATTGGATTCGTGATGGGCCACAGCAAGTCCTCACCTGATCAGCGACTCGTCGAATACGCCGTGGACCGCGTGGTGGACGAAACCAACACCGACACCAAAATCCTTGTGCTCGCCCGTCGGGACGGTCAGTCCGACAGTTTTCCAATCTGGATCGGGGCCGCCGAGGGGCATGCCATCAAGCTCGCGCTGGACACGACGCTGACACCGCGGCCGATGAGTCATGATTTGATCAAGAGCTTCATGGAACACTTGAATGTCACCGTCCGCCGCATTGTCATCGGGGACGTGAAGAACAGCACCTACTACGCCAGCGTCTACCTCGAGAACAACGGCGTGGAGCGGATGGTGGATGCGAGACCGAGCGATGCAGTTTCGCTGGCCTTGCGCACGCGCGCGCCACTGTACATCACCGAGGATGTGCTGGCCCGGCGTAACACCGCCAATCTCGAATCGTGGCTGGCAAAACAGGAGCAGAAGAACAGCAGTACTCAACAACAGGAAGTACAGGAAACTTGATTCATTCGAGGTGAAGGAGCGCGGACGGAGATGTCGACCTACTTACAGAAACCAGCTGATGTGCAAGAGAAATGGTACCTCGTGGACGCCGAAGGCAAGACCCTGGGACGTCTGGCGGCGAGAGTGGCGGGCATGCTGCGTGGCAAGCATCGGCCCACCTTTACGCCAAACGTGGACATGGGCGACCACGTGGTGATCGTGAACGCGGAAAAGATCCACCTGACCGGCGATAAGATGGAGACCAAGCTCTATCGCAGCCATTCGGGTTACCCGGGTGGATTGAAGACTGCCACGGCCAAGCATGTGTTCCGCAAAGATCCGACCAGATTGCTCGTCGAGGCGATCGAAGGCATGTTGCCGAAAACGCCGCTCGGCAACCACATGGCCAAGAAGCTCCGGGTGTATGCGGGCACCACCCATCCGCATCAGGCGCAGAATCCGGAACCGATTACGCTGAATTAATCGACTCATCGATCACAGAAGGGAAGGGAAGAATGGCAGTCGCAACCGAATACGCAACTGGACGACGGAAATGTGCGATCGCGCGTGCATGGGTGACCGGGACGGCGGGCGACATTACAGTGAACGACCAGCCTTTGGAAAAGGCATTTCCTCGCCTCACGCTGCGGCAGATTATTCAACTCCCGCTCGAGATGGCGGGCGTGACCGGGAAGTTTTCCATCAAGGCGACGGTTCACGGCGGGGGACCGACGGGGCAAGCCGGCGCACTGCGCCATGCCATCGCACGGGCCCTGGTGAGTCTGAGCCAGCCGCTCCGCGCGCCGCTGAAAAAAGAAGGTCTGCTGACCCGCGACTCGAGAGTGAAGGAGCGCAAGAAGTACGGACAGAAGGGCGCCAGAAAGCGGTTCCAATATTCGAAACGGTAATTGCCGAAGCCGGCATTCACGAAAGGGAAGGCTTCGGCCTTCCCTTTTTTTATGTCTACAGCTATAAACACAATTATTGATGTGTAAGAGGATGATGAAAAAGTTCTTTCAGCAAGGCCTTAGCGAGCGAAAGCCCGAGGCGTACGGTTCTAGGTACGTTGAGGGTTTGAGCGATGCGAGAACGAAGCTGGAGAGCTTTTGTAGCAGCCGACAACCGCTATGAGAAAGATTCGAATTGCCATCGCCGGAGCCAGCGGTTACGCGGGAGCCGAACTCGTCCGCTTGGTCGCACAGCATCCTCACTTTGAGCTAATCGCGGTGACGTCGGAAAAATCCGCCGGGGCCTCGGTAGGATCCGTCTTTCCGAGTCTGGCTGGATTGGTGCCGTTGACTTTCCAGGCCCTGGCCCCCGAGACGATTGCAGAGCAGGCCGATGCCGTCTTTCTCGCCCTGCCGCACACGAAATCATTGGCACCGGTCGCCGCATGTCTGGCCACTGGAAAGTTCGTCGTCGACTTGAGCGCTGACTTTCGCCTCAAAGATCCGGCGGCCTATGAACGGTGGTATCAAACGCCTCATACGCAGGCTCATTTGCTCAAGCAGGCCGTCTATGGACTGCCCGAACTCCATCGTGAGGCCATTGCTAAGGCCAAACTGGTCGCCTCGCCGGGCTGTTACCCCACAGCGGCCATTCTTCAGTTGGCGCCGCTGTTCGCGCAGGATCTCGTTCAGCCGCACACCGTCGTCATCGACGCCAAGTCGGGGATTTCCGGTGCAGGCCGCAGTCCGGCCTTGGCCTATCATTTCCCTGAAGCGCACGAATCACTGGAACCCTACAAGATCGGACAGCACCGCCACATTCCGGAAATCGAACAGGAACTGCTGGCGTTGGTTCAACGACAGGCGGCCTCATCGAAGATCGACGCCGCCTCCTCCACCGTCACGTTTACACCGCATCTCGTCCCAATGAATCGCGGGATTCTCAGCACGGCCTACTGCCGCCTGAAGTCACCGATGGCGGTCGCCGATGTGCGTGCGCTCTACCAGACCTTCTACAAGAACGACCGGTTCGTTCGACTCTCGCATGACATTGTGCCCAATCCCCGCTACATCAAAGGGTCGAACTACTGCGACGTCGGGGTCTATGCCGATGCACGCGCCGGGTGGATCGTGACCGTCGCCGCCCTCGACAACCTCGTGAAGGGCGCTGCGGGTCAGGCCATTCAAGCGATGAACCTGATGCTCGGACTTCCGGAAGACACCGGCTTGAACGCCCCGGCCGCCTATCCCTAAAACTCCGGCCTACCCTCAATGCACACAGCCGCATGAGCCGACACGATTCTCAAGGTATTACCGCCCCGCTGGGCTTTCGTGCCGCCGGTCTGCACTGCGGCATCAAGAAGGCAGGCTTGCTGGATCTGGCGCTGATCCTCTCCGAACGCAGCGGTCCGATCGCCGGACTCTTCACCACGAATCGCGTGATGGCCGCCCCGGTGATCCTCGACCGCCTGCATTTGCGACGCGGCGTTGGTCGAGCGATCCTCATCAACAGTGGAAACGCGAATGCCTGCACGGGTCGTTCGGGCATGGCGGCGGCGCGCAAGACCGCTGCACTGGTCGCACACAGATTGCGCAGCCCGATTCATGAGGTCTTTGTTGGTTCGACCGGCGTGATCGGCCGCGCGCTCCCGGTCGACCGCATCATCGACGCGTTGCCGGAGCTTTTCGACCGCTTGAGCCGCGCCGGCGGAGCACGGGCCGCACAGGCCATCCTGACGACCGATCTCAAACCGAAATCGGTAGTCCGGCGCATGCGCATCAACGGCCGGACCGTGACCATCGGAGGGATGGCGAAGGGCTCCGGGATGATTCACCCGAACATGGCGACGATGCTGGGATATCTCACCACGGACGCGTCGATTACTCGTCGAGCGCTCCGCCAGGCACTCGTCCAGGCAGTCGATGCCTCGTTCAACTGCATCTCTGTCGACGGGGACACCAGCACCAACGATACGGTGCTCTGCCTTGCCAACGGCATGGCGGGCAACCGTCAAATCAGAGAAGGCACCCCGGCCTTTCGCCAGTTTACTCGACTCCTGACGGAGGCCTGCCAACCACTGGCACTTGCCATCTGCCGCGACGGTGAAGGCGTGACGAAAGTCGTGAAGATCGAGGTGACGGGTGCCGCGAGTCCCGTTCAGGCACGGGCAGTGGCCGGAACAATCGGGACCTCGAACCTCGTCAAAACGGCGCTGTTCGGAGAAGATGCCAATTGGGGACGTGTGATGGCCGCTCTGGGTCGAGCTGGAGTGCCGCTGAATCCGTCGAAGATCAGCCTGTCGTTTGGAGGCGTGCCGATGGTTCGGCAGGGAGTCGGGTTGGGCCTCGGCGCAGAGCGGCGGATTGCCAAGGTCTTTAAGCGCAGGGAGTTTACGATCACGGTCGGGTTGGGCGCGGGAAAACACCGCGCGCATCTCTGGACGACAGACTTGTCCTACGACTACGTTAGGATCAATGCAAGTTATCGATCGTAGAGCCATTTTTCTTCAATCCTTCCTTGTAAACCACACACCATTGTGCTAACGTTCCAAGGCTTCGGGGTCTGTATCCAAGCTCCCTCTACCCGCCAGGGCGAGCAAGAGGGAAATTATCAAAATATACTTCGACGTCACTGACGTCGCTTGGCTTGAGAATAAGGGGGCATGCCCCCTCGCCTGTTGGCGCTCTGCGAGCCTTGAGGGGAGGTGAAGGTATGGGAGTTGTTTCAATCAAGGAATTGTTGGAAGCCGGCGTGCACTTTGGCCACCAGACCAATCGCTGGAATCCAAAGATGAAGAAGTTCCTGTTCGGCGAACGTAACGGGATCTATATCATCGATTTGCAGCAGACGGTTGCGAGGATGGAACAAGCCTATGCCTTCGTCCGCGACACCGTTGCCTCGGGGCAATCCGTGCTGTTTGCCGGCACGAAGCGCCAAGCGGCGGAAATCCTCCAGGAAGAAGCGACCCGGGCCAATATGTTCTACGTGAACCAACGCTGGCTGGGCGGCATGCTCACCAACTTCCAGACCATCCGGCGCAGCATCGACAAAATGAAGAAGCTCGAAGGGATGCTGGCAGACCCCGCTCAATACGGCCTCACGAAGAAAGAAATCTCGCAAAAGCAGAAAGAAATCGTCAAGCTGCAGAAGTTTCTCACCGGTATCAAGAACATGCGCGGCCTGCCCGGCGCCGTGTTCGTGCTCGACACGCGCGTCGAGCGGATTGCCGTGCAAGAAGCGACCAGGCTGGAAATTCCGGTCATCGCAATCATCGACAGCAACTGCGATCCCGACAATATCACGTATCCGATCCCCGGGAACGACGACGCGATTCGTTCGATCAAGCTCATTACGTCACGCATTGCCGACGCCTGCATCGAAGGCGCGCACTTGCGCACGCAACGCGACGAGGCCGAATTCCAGTCGAGTCCCGCCGGAGACGACAAAGCCGCGACCGCCTCGCTGGCTGGCGCCCCTGCGTCATAGCCATCGGACCGAGCGACCGCACCACATTGACTTCCTGCGACGAAGAAGGACGACCACGCATGGCTGGAGCAAGTTCGTTAGTCAAAGAACTGAGAGAGAAAACCGGCGCCGGCATTCTGGATTGCCAGAAGGCCTTACAGGAAACCGGCGATGACATCGAGAAGGCGATCGACTACCTGAGACAGAAGGGCCTCGCGGCAGCGCAGAAGAAATCCGGCCGTGAAACCAACCAGGGCTTGATCCACGCCTACATCCACATGGGCGGCAAGATCGGCGTGCTCATCGAGGTCAACTGTGAAACCGACTTCGTGGCGCGCAATGAGGAATTCAAGGCGTTCGTGAACGATCTCGCGCTGCAGGTCGCCGCCGCCAAGCCGACCTACGTCAAGCGCGAAGACATCCCGAAGGACATTGTCGACAAGGAACGCGCGATCTACGAAGGGCAGGCCAAAGAGATGGGCAAGCCGCCGGCCGCCTGGCCGAAAATCGTCGACGGCAAGCTGGAAAAGTTCTATCAGGAGAGCTGCCTGATGGAACAAGCATTCATCAAAGACCCCGCGGTGATGGTGAAAGACCTGCTCGCCCAGAAAATCGCCAAGATCGGCGAGAACATGAACATCCGCCGCTTCACACGCTATCAACTAGGCGAAGCATGAGCTCTGCAAAATACCGGCGCATCCTCCTCAAGGTCAGTGGAGAGATGTTGGCCGGTGAGCAGGGTTACGGCATCCAGCCTTCCGTCCTCGAAGGCCTCGCGGCCGAAATCGCCGAAGTCGTCAAACTCGATACCGAAGTCGCCGTCGTCATCGGCGGCGGCAATATCTTCCGCGGGATCGCCGCCAGCGCGTCCGGGATGGAACGCGCCTCGGCCGATTACATGGGCATGCTGGCGACCGTGCTGAACGCGCTGGCGCTTCAGAACGCGCTTGAGCGCTCAGGCGTCATGACCCGCGTGCAGTCGGCGATCGAAATGCGACAACTGGCGGAAGGCTACATCCGCCGCCGCGCCATCCGCCATCTCGAAAAGAAGCGGGTCGTCATTTTCGCAGGCGGCACCGGCAATCCCTATTTTTCGACCGATACCGCCGCTGCGCTGCGTGCCATGGAGATCGGCGCCCAGGTCATCATGAAGGGCACGAAGGTCGACGGCATCTATGATGCCGATCCGGCGAAGAATCCGTCCGCGAAGAAATACGAACACATCACCTTTCTCTCGATTTTGACCCAACATCTGAAAGTGATGGACTCCACCGCCATCAGCCTCTGCATGGACAACCAGTTGCCGCTGGTCGTCTTTAATTTAAAAGTCCCCGGCAACTTCAAGCGCGTAGCCATGGGTGAGCCGATCGGCACGACCGTCACGGCCGACAAGCGCTAATCTCCACGGAGTCGTTATGTCAAACTCAGCCACCATTCGCCAATCCGTGACCGGAAAGATGGAAGGCGCCCTCGAACACTTGAAGCGGGATCTGGGGGGACTGCGGACCGGCCGTGCATCGGTCGCCCTGCTGGACAATATTCGTGTCGATTACTATGGCACGATGACGCCGCTTCGGCAGGTGGCCAACCTGTCCGTTCCGGAGGCCCGGCTGATCACGATTCAGCCCTGGGAGCCGCAGCTGATCAAAGAAGTCGAAAAGGCCATCTCGATCTCGGGTCTGGGCGTCACGCCGTCGAACGACGGCAAGATCATCCGCGTCCCGCTCCCGCCGCTCACCGAAGAACGCCGCAAGGAGCTGACCAAAATCTGCAAGAAGCACGGCGAAGACACGAAGGTTCATATTCGAGGGTTTCGGCGGGATGCCAACGAAGAGTTGAAGAAACTCCAAAAAGATGCGAAATTGACCGAAGACGAACTGCGCAAATCTGAAGCCGAAATCCAGAAGCTGACCGATCAATACGTCCAGAAGATCGACGACGCGATCAAGAAGAAGGAACAGGAAATTCTGGAAGTCTGATCGCCGTCCGATTCCGCGGCAAGCTGGTTCAGAAATCTTCGAACCTTGCACACGACTTACGCCACTGTCGACCTCGCTTCTCTTACCCACAATCTCTCGCAGATTCGAGAGCGCCTCAGCCATGACTGCACGATCATGGCCGTCGTTAAAGCCAATGCCTATGGCCACGGTGCCGTCGAGGTGTCTCGGGCGTTGGTCCGAGCCGGCGTGGCGCGCCTGGCCGTGGCCTCGGTGCACGAAGGCGTGGCCTTACGGGAGGCCGGCATCACCGCCGAGATTCTCGTCCTGGTCGATCTGTTTGACACACACCTCCAGGACCTCGTTGACCATCGGCTGACCCCCGTCATTACCGAACCGCGACTGCTGCCGGCCCTGGCCAAGGCTGCAGAGCCTCTCAACCAACCCTTTCCGATTCATATCAAGGTGGACACCGGAATGGGACGCCTGGGGTTCTCTCCGTCCGAACTCGCGACCTTGTTCAATGCCCTTCCCGGATGGAAATCGCTCCGCATCGAGGGCTTTATGACCCATCTCGCGGACAGCGACGGAGACGATCCGAGCCACACCGAACAGCAGTTGAAAACGTTCCGCGGACTCCTTGAACAGGTGGCACAGCGCGGCGTCACACTCCGCTTCGTGCACGTGGCCAACAGCGCGGCGATCGTCCGGTATCCCCAGTCGCATTTTTCATTGGTACGGCCGGGCATCATGCTGTACGGCTACCATACGCTTCCGGAGACGGTCGCCTGCCCCAGCCTTCGACCGGTGATGTCGCTTCACACCAAGGTCATGCAGCTGCGAACAATCAAACCAGGCGAAACGGTCAGCTACAACAGAACCTTCGTCGCAAAACGAATCTCCACGATTGCCGTGCTGCCGGTCGGCTACGCAGACGGTTACAGCCGACAACTCTCCAACAAGGGATTCGTGCTCATCGACGGCAAGCGCGCTCCCATTGTGGGGCTGATCTGCATGGATATGACGATGGTGGATGTGACCGACATTCCCGCCGTCCGCGTCGGAGATAGCGTGACGCTCATCGGCCGGCAGGGCCAGGAGGCTATTTGGGCGGATGAGCTTGCCGCGTGCACCGGGACGATTCCCTATGAAGTCCTCTGCGCCATCGGTCCACGCATTCCACGAGTCTACTGACAACCCTCCAAGTGACGTCAATTCTCACCCGCCCACCCCGGCGAACCTTTCCACCCGCCCTACCCACCGATTGCTGCGCAATCGTTTTCCCGGGGACGCGCGCTTCGGCACTAGAACGCGACTCGTATTGAAATGCCGCCCGTGTGCAGCGTCGATTTGTAGAGCCCGTTCACCGTCGGATTGCGATTCCCGGTGACCGTCCGCTCTTCATACAAGGCCGCCTGATAAGAGAAGTCCACACCGATCAACTTCGTCCTCACGGAACCGATACCCAGGCCGCCGCAGGGAATAAAACCGAAAAACTTGCCCTGATCCTTACACACGAATCCTAATCCGCCACCGACAATGTTCACATCGGCAGAGGGACTCCCGGGGTCGAAGCCGAAATCGGGCATCTGCGTTTGCTGATTGGTATAGCCGCCACGAAGGGCGACTTCCCACCCGGGCAGTGACTCCACCGTCAGCCACTTGTATTCCGTACCCAGCATCACTCCATACGTGCTTCGCCAATTCAACGGTTGTGGGATCGTGGCGCCGTTGGCCAAATGCACATCGAGATTCCGCACAGATTTCCACCCGACGTAATCCACGTCGACTTCAAGTTTCCATTCGTGTTCGCGGTTCCGCACAGGCCAGATGGCCACGGCGCCGGTAATGACCTGAGGCAGGACGAAGGTGGCCGTGGCATCGGAGACGTTGGCCCCGTTGGCCAGAAATGCGCCGTTCAGATGCAAGGTCGCCTGACTGCGGTAGACGACCCCGATATTCGCCAGCGGCTTCCCGTCAGGATTCCGCAAGGCCGTATAGAGCAGACTGGCATTGAACCCTGCGGCCGTATCCGAACCGAACAACTCGACTTGCGCCCCGGCTGGGATTCCGCCCCCGCCCGGCCACACGGATTTGCGTTCGACATGGCCTTCGCCGAACAGCCCGGAGAACGTGTAGATATCCGCTCCGAGGCCGAGCGATAGATTCTCCGTGAGCTTGTAGGCCAGCGTCGGCTTGATATCGAGCAGCGGCAGACTGTTGAAGGTGGTCGCAGTCCGAAACGGTCCATCGTTCGGCCATCGCGTAAGAGAACCAAACGGGACGGTCACGCCGATTCCTGCCGTGAGATCACCCAGCGCCGTGACGCCAAGGTCTTTGAGGTTGGCCGTCAAATACAAGTGTCCCGGCGGCGGCCAGGCCACACTGCCGTTGCGATCGCCGGTCGCGGTGGCGCCCGTGGGGCTGGTGAAGCTCGTGGTGCCTCCCGACAGCAGCACACCGGTCATGAACTCCACGCCATGGAGCTGCGTCATGCCGGCCGGATTGTAGTGGAGCGCCGACGGGTCATCGGCTTGCGCAGAAAACGCATTACCCATTCCTGAAGCTGCCGTCCCCTGCCCCTGGATCCTCGGCACCTGCGCCGACGCCGGATCAATGACAATTTGTGAAAAACACAACATGAGCCCAGCGATGAAAGAGACGCGAATGACCACGGAATCAGCTTGGCTCATGCGACCTCCTCCGATCGTTTTCACTCACCCGCCCAACCCCAGGCAGTTCTTTTCACCCACCGACCCACCGATTGCGTTGCAATCGTTTACCCAGGACGCGCCCTTCCTCAGATCGGCCGCAGCGCTAAGCGATGCGAGAACGAACCTGCTTGGGGAAATGCGCGTTCCTGACGCGCAAAGGGTTGGGAGGGTGAGAACAAACATTTTCAACACCCTACCCCAAAGCATGAGCCGATCACCTGCTGCAGCTCTTCCACATCGAACGGCTTCAAGAGATACGCCTGCGCACCGAGACTGATGGCTCTGATCGCCGTATCCTTGGCTCCCGAAGCCGTCACCATGATGATCGGCAGACGCTCGTCGGATTGCCTGATCTGTTTCAGCACCTCCATGCCGTCGAGCGACGGCAAACCGATGTCGAGAATCATGCCGGAGAACCGTCCGGAGCCGACCGCCTTCAGCGCGCACAGCCCGTCGGTTTCGGTTTCGACCAGGTACCCCATCGCCCGAAGGCGGTCCTCGAGCAACTCCCGGATATCCTTATCGTCGTCCACCACGAGGATGCGGCGCGTCGCTGCGGAAGCAGCGGGGCTGGAGCCCATCGTCACTTGCAGCGGTAGCGTGAAGTGGAGCTCCGCGCCTCCGTCGTCCGGGCGACGGGCTTCGATCGTCCCGCCGTGCAGCTCGACCAACGTACGCACGATCGACAAGCCCAGGCCGAGCCCCTTGGAAGTCGTCCTCGTCGCGGCGATCCGGAAAAACGGATCGAAGATTTTCTCCAGAAACTCCGGCGGAATGCCGGGGCCGGTATCTCGCACGGCCACACCGGCGTGCCGGTGGTTTTCCTTCGCGACCGACACCGTGATACGGCCGTCTTCCGGCGTGAACTTCATGGCGTTCTGCACCAGATTGATGACGATTTGCACCAGCCGGTCCCGGTCCGCCCACACGAGCAGCGGCGCCTCCGGGTAACACGCGTCCAGCCTCTGCCGCTTGGCCTGGGCCAACGGGCGAAGCTGGTCCACCACTTCGGCCACGCACTGTCCCAGATCCAGCACGGCCGGCACGAGTTCCAGTTTTCCCGTCTGGATGCGCGTCCGATCCAACAGGTCCTCGATCATCCTGATCAAGCGGTCGGAATTTTCCAGCATCCGCGACAAATACCGTTGCTGCTTGTCGTTGACCGCGCCGGTCAGGCCGTCCAGCATGTTCTGCAAGAAGCCTTTGATCGACGTCATCGGCGTCTTCAGCTCGTGCGAGACATGTGAGAGGAATTGGGAGCGGAGCCTGTCCGCCTGCTCGAGCTCCTTGGTGCGCTCGCGCACCTTCGCTTCCAAGCCGACGTTCAATTCTTCGATCTGTTGATAGGCCGAGGCGTTATCGAGGGCGATCGCAACCTGGTGTGCGAAGGTGACCATCAAGTCGAGATCCTCCTGCGTGAGACTGTGCTCCTGTTTGCGGTCTACGATCATGCTGCCGAGAACGCGATCTTTCGTCTTGAGCGGCACCGCCAGCAGCGATTTGGTGCCGGTCAGCCGGAGCAACCGTTGATTGTGCGGATGCATGCGGGCGGCGTACGGCTGCATGTCCCCGATCAACACCGGCTTGCCCTGGAGGAGGACGATGCCTTCCAGCGAGTCGGGATCGGTCACCGGAGTTTCATGCGAACGGGCGAGCGCCTGGATTTCGGGCGGCACGCCGACGACGCGCACGTCCGTAGTCACGTGACGGGCCGGGTCGTAGAAGGAGATCATGGCGCGATCGAAATGCAGGTCGCGTGTCAACGACTCCAGCACGTTCTCCAGAAGTGCTTCGCGATCGAGCGTTGAGCTGAAGAGCAGCCCGGCGCGATGCAACACCGTGAGATGGTTGACGGAGCGGCGGAGATCTACCCGGGTGCGTTCCTGCTCCAAATAGGCTTCGCGTAATTCCTCATGGCGGGACTCGACGAAATTGATCTGCTCCTCGATCAAGGCCTCGCGGCGTTGGCTTTCCCGTCTCAACCGCCAATTGATCCAGAGTCCGGTCAGGAGCAACGGAATCAATCCTGCGAGCAGCACTTCGGCCAGGCTCATGGCCGGATAGCCCGCACGCACCACGATGCACGTCAGGGCCGCTGCCCCGACCGCCCAGAAATAGCCGGCCGATTCTTCCCGTGATGTCCGCGCCAACGGCCCGGCCGTCCACGGCTTGGGAGCAGGCGAAGCCACGGGCAAAGGATCGGAAGAGACAGCGGGACTGGCATGCGCCGGCCCTGCATTCGTCGAGACCGCTGGCTCGCCACGGGACTCCGTGGAAGGGTCCGACGGTGCCGCTGACTCCACTTTGGCGGCAGACCAGAGGCGCCGGGCCCATCCGCCGGATGGCTCGGCCGTCCAGGTGATGTCCCATTGGCACCAGGGGTCATCGTTAGCAATGCAGGACGTTTCGGTCAGCGTGGCCGGCACCAGGCCATGCACTTGCGCCGGAACCGCCGCCATGATGCCCTGGGCGGCCTGACACATGATGAACGTGCAGCGCCGACGATAGGGGCCGAACTGCCGTAGCGTCCGCTCTGAAAACCGCATCGCCAACGTCGCGGAGCGGGTCGTCACCCGGACCACGCGGCATTCGATGGAACCGGATGCAAACTTGTTCCCGAAATACGGAAACATGCCGTAGATCTGTGCCAGCGAGAAGGGCCTGGCGAGCACCTGCATGATCGGCGAGGCTTTCTCCATCCCTCCCCGAAACACGAACTGGAGATCGCCCGAGATCCGCTCGCAGAACTCATACATGTACGCCGTGAATTCATACGAGTAGCTGTTCCAGGCGTTTTTCAAAAAGGCAGGGGTGACGTGGTACACGGGGTTCTTGATGCGCTGATTCAGCAGCACGCATAACTCCTGGACGGCCTGCACCCCGGCCGCGTGACCGCGCTGCCGCGCGACCGACGTTTCGAGGTAAATGACCGTCGCCCGGATGCTCATGCCCGTCAAATCACGGATCTTCTCGCCCTGTTCGTCCACGCCGAACGGGCGGAATTCCATGTATTCACGCTCGAGAATGGTGCGATGCTTCGGAAGGAGAACTATTGAGGGGGGCCCAGGACAAACGTCTTCCGTCACACCACGGTGCATGAGTGACACTCCTTGCAGAGACGCGGGAGACGGCGAGAGCGCCCGTGCCGGCGCCCCCGGAGATGCGGACCTGACTATTGCTTGATCGACCGTTTCAAGGTCTTTTCCACGCTGGCGACTTTCGACACCAGGCGGCCCGAATGGCCCTTTCGGAAATCCACCTTGATGCTGCAGGAAATGCGGTTACAATCTTTCTTCATCCGTTCATAGCATTTGCGGACGACGCCGAACACCTCATCCCACTCGCCTTCCAACACCGTGCCCATGGGATTCAACCGATACGCGACGCCGCTCTTGTCGATGATGTCCAGCGAACGTGAGACGTACTTGCTCACGCTTTCCCCTTTGCCCAAGGGGGACATACTGAATTCCAACAACACCATGCCGTTCCTTTCTTCGACCGTTACGATTTGCCTTTGCCGGCCACCGGCGCCGCGGCTAACCTTCTCACCCACCCACCTGCCCGCGCCGAGACGCGGGCTTGCCCGATACTCACCCACCCACCCACCAGGGCGATCATTTGTTACCCGACCCGCCCACCGATTGCTGTGCAATCGTTCACCCATTTCACCCACCCAGCCCACCGATTGCTCCGCAATCGTTCACCCAGTACGCGCCTTCTCCCGTTCATCGAGCCAGACCTTGGGATACTGCACCTTGCCCAGCAGGCGGAAACCATCCAACGCCTCGCGCAGCATCGTACGGCGTTTCTCCACATCCGGCTCGTTGCTCTTCGCCTGTTCGCGCAGCTGACCGAGCCACTCGACGAACGCGACGAACTCGCTGTCCAGGATGCGCTCCAGATCTTCTTTCATAAACCCCGACAGCGCCGGCGCCATACCGCTCGTGCTGATTGCGATGCGCGCATGCCCGGCTTCGACGACCGCCGGCATGTTGACCGTGGAGGCTTCGGGGAAATCGACCGACCACAACGAGAACTTCCTCTCGCGCGCCTTGGCAAACAACATGCGGGCGAAATCCCGGTCGCCACGGATCATGTTGAGCACGAGAATCACGCTTTCCAGATCGGTTTCACGGAACTGACGGCCGCGGTGAATGACTTTGGCGGAGGCGGCCAGCTGCTTGAGCCGTTCGTGCAGGGTCGGAGAGATCACGATGACTTTCGCGCCCGCGTCTAAAAGGCGTTGAGTTTTTTCCGCCGCTTCCTCGTCGCCTCCCACCACGAGAACGGGATAGCCTTTGACGTCGAGCGTGAGCGGGAAACCAGGATTCGCTGCCATGATGTTCCTCCAATTCCGAAAAGAGGGCCATCATACAACAGAGGCTTTTCCAGGGTAAACCATTCGTCTCCCTTTTTTTGCGTGAGGCCGGTATAATGCACCGCTTTTTACCACCATTTCCTACAAAGGAATCATGAATGGCTGGATTTAAATTTGGCGCTGTCGGGATGGCCGGCGGCATCATCGGGCTTGCGGCCATCGCCGCGTGGTTTGGTCTGGCGCACGTCTTCGACCCGAAGGCAGGCGAGGGCGTGATTGCCGGCCGGGTGTTGATTTCCCCCGCGCTGGTCGATCAGGTACGTCCGACCGACGTGCTCTTCGTGATCGTGCGAAGACCCGGCGGCACACCGAGACCCGTCGCGGCGAAGCGCATCGAGAATCCCAAATTCCCGGTGCCGTTCGAAATCACGAACGCCGATGTGATGGTGCAGGGTTCGGAGCTGCGCGGCATGGTCGATGTGATGGCGAGGCTGGATCGCGACGGACAAGCCGGTCCGGCTCAACCGGGCGACATCGAAGGACGCTACGCGAAAAATCCGACGCTCCCCGGCGGGAGAGACTTGGAAATTATCTTGGATTCGGTGAAGAACTAGGAATGAGGACGTGCGGTGTGGAAGTGAAGATTACGGCCCTTCAGCATCTAACTCCATATTCCAATATAAATAATCCCGCCAGCTTTCCGGCGTATTGCGTATCCCAATGGTGATCGTGACGATCGGACTCCAGCGCGGCTTCACGGGCCGCTTCATCAGCCGCATGCCCGCTTCGTCCGGCGTCCGGCCGCTCTTGCGGTTGTTGCAGCGCCAACAGGCCGTGACGATGTTTTCCCAGGTCTTCCGTCCGCCCTTCGCAATCGGCACGACATGATCGAACGTCAGTTCTTCCGTGCGATATTTGGTGCGGCAGTATTGGCAGACGTACCCGTCGCGCGTGAAGATATTGATCCGGGAAAACTTGACGGCGCGGTGACTGTCCTTCAACCGGACGAGCTTGAGGAGCCGCATGACGGCGGGAAGCTTGAACGAGATCGAAACCCCATGGATTTCGCGGTCATAGACTTCGAGGACTTCGACTTTGCCTTGCCACAGGAGAGCAATCGCTTTTTGCCAATGAACGACACGCAGGGGTTCATATGTAGAATTGAGCAGGAGGGTCATTTCCATTCAACAACCTCATTCCCAACCGAGGCTCCTATCGGGAGAAGGGCCTTGAATCGGTCTGGGTACGCTCGGATATGTTCTATGCCATAAGATTTGCGCGAAATCAAGCGCTGGGCCATTCTGCGGAGGTCCGCGTTACAATCGCGTTACACTCTCGTGAGGTTCCATGTCTGATTTTGTGACGATTGCACGCACAGAAGATATTCCACCGGGCACCGGAAAAACGGTCGAGGTGAACGGGATCTGGATCGCGTTGTTCAACCTCAACGGATCGTTCTTTGCCGTCGACAATGCCTGTCCGCATGCGGGAGGGCCGATCGGCGAAGGGAAACTCTCTGGCGAGATCGTCACGTGCCCATGGCACGGATGGCAATTCAATGTACGCACCGGCGAGCGCGACGGCAATCCGAATTTCACGGTGGCCTGCTGCCCGGTTCG
>DASVBB010000043.1:0-10346 GCA_036376045.1 Nitrospira sp. | reverse complement strand
CGCCTCGAGTGGTGTCTCCAGTGGAAGGCTTTGGCTCCTGCTCGCCTCGCGTGCCTTGAGGGCGGAGTGGCGACGCATCGCCAGACTGAACGACGCTCCTAGCGGAGATCAGAAGGATGGCCGAGAGTGCAAACGTAATGAATCTGTGTCTCATACAGGATACCGAGGTTCTACGATCATGTTGACCGCTCTACCTCGCTCACCTGCGCCCGGTAGGCATCCACCGACTGCTGGATGTGCGCGATCACATCCCGCTGTACCGTCGGCTCGAAAGGATGTCGAAAGCGACGCCATTTGTCGTTCATGGCCTGCCGGCTTTGACGGCCGCTTCGACGTCGGCCCGCTTTTCAGCAACGAAGCTCTTGCCGCGTTCGATCGCCCCATCGAGCGCCGCGCGCGCTTCTTTGGCCTTCTCGATCAGGTCTTCTTCCGTCTTCCTGGCATAGGCTTTCAACTCTCGCCGCGTTTGTTCTCCGGCCTTCGGCGCGAAAAGAATCCCGGCGAGGGCGCCGGCTGCGGCTCCTCCGAGAAAAGCGAAGAACAGGGCTTGTCCGGAGCACCTACTATGCTGGTTGTCCATGCTCGTCCTCCTGGTGAGAGATTATATTGGCAAAGAAAAGCGAGGTTCGTGCCAGAAGCAATGATCGACTGACAAGCACAAACCTCTGCATTTGGCGGGATTGTTAGGGGCTCAGTACATACGATGATGGCGCGCATGGGGCATTCCTGCCCCGATAGCTCGAACGGTTTGACGCAAAAGGCGACAGTGCCGACGGCACTTACCGGTTCGGCTCTGGCCCAGCACAGCAGTCATTGGCTTCGGATCGCCCGCCCTGATGCCGGGGACCCATCCTCCCCTGGTGCCGATGCCCGGCTGAAAAACTCCGTTCGTATTGGATGATCGTCCAGATCTCTTCGTCCGTGAGCTGATCGCCGAATCCGATCATGGCCGTCCCGGGAACCCCATACTTGATCACCCAGAACACTTCACCTTCGCTCCGGTGGTGCCAAAACCCATGATGATGAAAGTTTCTGGGACTCGGACTCAACGAGGTCGCAAGCGGTCCATCGCCTGCCCCGCTTTGACCATGACAGGTCATGCACGTTCCCTTGCCTTCATAAAGTGCTTTTCCTTTGGCCTGGACCTCAGCGGACGGCGGAAAGGGACTCGTCAAGGCTCTGGCCTCAGCCAGCTTGTCGGCTGGGACTCGCGGCTGCATGATGTATTGCTCCATCGCTCCGGAGACCGACAGGCTTCCACCAACTAAAAGCGAGCACAGAACGAATCCAACCGTCACTCGTTGAGAAACCCGTCCGTCCGATTGAAATGGCACGGTTCTCCTGCGTTCTTACTGAGGACCTTTGAAGGTGGCTTTCAGGTAGGCCATCACATCGGCAACGCCTTGCTGCCCGATCGTCAACCCCCAATAGGGCATGTTGGCGGATTTTCCCATCGCCGCTCCGCCGTGATTGATGATGTTATACACATACTCAGCCGGCACTTGGTCGAATGCAATGTTCGTGTGGATGGCGGGCTTCGGCTCCAGCGTGGCCGCCCCCGGTCCATCGCCTCTGCCGGTGGCCCCATGGCACTGCATGCAGTACTCTTTGTAGATCACCTTTCCTCGACCCACGCTGGCATGACCGAATTCCGGCCCCGTCCAGGGTTCGTAATACTTGAAATCGGAAACACCTTGCACCATCAAATAGCCGATGACCGCCCGCAGCTGCGGCTCTGTGGCATCGGCGAGAAACTCTCCGCTGTGGGGCACGAAGTCCTGGGGATTTTGGCCGAATCGGAAGAGCCAATCCTTATCGTAGCGCTGACCGGCGGTCACCAGAGACGTACTCTGCTGACCGCCGATCATCTTGCCGTTCTCCTCGATCGTATGGCAGCCCAGGCAGGCGTGCGCCTTATACGCCATGCCGCCAAATGCGGCCTGAAACTTCGTCACCTTCGTCGCATCGAAGGCGCCGACCTTCACCCGGGGGTCCTTGTTGTGCTGCTCAAAATAATCGGCAAGGATGTTTGCATCGGCTTCACTGAGCACGGGATGTTTCACGGGTCCTTCGCTGAGATCCCAACGATAGCCTTTGGCATAGAGCGGCGCCTCCTGGCCCGTCAGCCAGCGGATCAGCCATGGACGCTGGTATTTGCTTCCCGCCCACATGAGATCAGGAGCTCGTAGTTTGAAGCGTGATTCCGCATGCCCTTCCAGCCGGTGACATTGGACGCAAGCTTGCTGGATCAACTCCTTCGCCCGGGACGGCTCGCTGCCGAGCAACAGGCGCGGGAACGACATCAGTCCCACCAGCGCCAGCACGGCTCCTGCAATCATCACCCCGCGGGACACCTTCATATGGACTCCTTTCCTGCTAAAACTCTTCCGCAGGCGTTTCGGCATCGAATGGTCTGGCGACACGCACCAGTGAGCCCATCGGTTTCGCTTCGAGGTGGGTCTTTCAGGCCCGGTCATCACCTCGTGCGCCAAGAGCATCTTGGACCATTCTTGAAATCTTCTTATTCATCTTGGTTTCTATTCAAACTGCCGCCGGAACCGCCACATCCCGAAGGCAAATAATCCACCGCCCAGCAACACCATCGCGCCGACGGACTTCCAGAGCACATCCATCCCTGCTCCCTTCAGCATCACGCCGTACGTGATATCGATGTAGTAGCGGAGAGGAGACATCGTCATGATCGTCTGCACCCATCTCGGCATCGACTCAAATGGCGCCGTGATACCGGAGAGCAATAGCATCGGCCCCACGAAGAAGAGCGCCATCATGCCCACTTGAGCCTGGTTCCTTGCAAGAGTGGCGGCCACCAAACCCAATCCGGCCGTGGTGAATGTATGCAGAGCGGTCAAGAGAAAATACAGCAGGGCAGATCCTTTCATTGGCACGTGGAAGACAGGACGCAAGACACCGTATACGGCCAACCCGGTAACGATCAGGATGACCGCGGACATCGCGAGCACCTTCGACCACATGATCTGAAACGGAGTCACCGGTGAAACTAACAATTGCTCCACCGTGCCTCGTTCTTTTTCGCGGACCAGCGCCGAGGCAGGCAACAACACTCCAAACAGCGTGATCATGCGCAACACGTGTGAAATGGACTGGTACCATGTCTCGTCCTGGTTCGGATTGAACCACACGCGGTGTGCGCTTTCGATCACTGGGACAGTTGCCTTCGTCCCGCTCAGACCAACCGAGGCCAGGCCCATATCGGTGCCGAACGCGCCGGCAATCCGGACGGTGTAACCGGCTGCCGAAAGGCCCTGGGGCGCATTGGTCGTATCGACCAGAACTTGTACCGCTGTCCCTTCTCCGCCCATGAGCGCCTCGTGAAATCGTGGAGGAATATCCAGCAGCATCATTGCCCTACCCTCGTCGAGTTCCCGCAGCCCTTGCCGGGCATCGGCGATTTCTCCCTTGAGGGTGAAATACGGCGGCTGAAAGCGGTGGATTAGCTCGCGAGAAGAGCGGCTGTGGTCCGCATCGTGCACGAGCAGTTCAGCGTTGTGCAGCTGCATCGTGATGCCTGCTCCGCTGACGAGCACTGAGAGCGAAAAGGAATAGAGGAGAAACAACAAGAGCGGTAGATCCCGCGACAGTTGCAACACCTCCTTCCATGTCAGCGCCGCAAGACGGCGTCCCCACCTGGCTGCGCGCTGCGGAGCAGTCATGTGTCCACCATTATGTCTTCGGTCTTTTCGTGAACAGATGATAAGTCATCCCGCCCATCGCTGTGGCAAAGACTACCAGCGCCAACAGATCGATCCAAAGGACTCCGGCACCCACTCCCTTGAGAAAGCTCCCTCGTACGATAGTGGTGTAGTACATCGCGGGATAGAGATGCGCCTGCACCTTCGCGCCCCGGGTCAACGACGATACGGGAACCAGGAGCCCGGAAAACAGGATCGTCGGGATCATGGCCACGACCATTGTGATAATCAGTGCCGCCATCTGAGTCTGCACGAGAAGAGAAATCAGCAGGCCGATTCCGGTCGTACAAAGAATAAACACGACCGAAGCCAAAAAGAAAAAGACGAAACTGCCCTTGAACGGCACGTGAAACAGGCCGACGGCCAAGACCCATAAGACACAGATGTTGACGATGGAGATAGCGATATAGGGGAGCAACTTGCCAGCGAGAAACTCCGCGCGGCTCACTGTAGAACTATAGATGTTGTAGATCGAACCCGTTTCTTTCTCCCGCACGACGCCGAGCGCCGTCAACAGGGGGGACGCGAGCATGAGCGTAAACATGACCAGCGCCGGCACCATGGACCAGGTGCTGCGGACTTCCTCATTGTACAGATACCGGACCTCGACTTTTAGCGGACGGACCAGCCGGCTGGCTTGCTCCTCCGTAAGCCCACGGGTTTGACGGAGAAAATCAATAAGGCGTTCTTCGGTAAACACTTGGTTGATGGCGATCACATAGCCTTTCGCGATATCCGTATGGAGAGGGAAGGTCCCGTCGAGCAATGTTTGCACGGTCACCGGTTGCCCTGCAGCGAGTTGCTCTTCGAAACGCTGGGGCACGACGATCGCCGCCCGGATCTTTGTCTCGGTTAACAGCCGATCAAGGGCACGCTCGTCCTCCGCATAGCCCCGAAACGAGAAATACCGTGACTGCATGAAGCGATAGAGATAATCACGGCTCAGGGCACTGTGATCGCGATCGACAACGGCGAACGGAATCTCCTCCACATCAAGGTTCAATCCATAACCGAACACGACAAGCCACAAAACCGGCAGGAGAAAAGCCAATAGCAGAAAAAGTCGGTCTCTGGTGGTTTCTTTCCATTCTTTAAACGCCACGGCTTTGATGACGCGGACATTCATCACAAGCTTACTTTTCCTTCCGCGCCGCCTGTTCCAGCGCCATGACGCGTGACACAAAAACGTCTTCCAGCTTCGGGGGCCGCGTCCGAACCGATCCGACTGAGATACCGGCTCGACTCAAGACCTCGCAAATTTGCGACTCATCCCGCTGTGGGTCACGAGAGAAGACATGGATCTTCGTGCCAAAGAGTGACGCATTGGCGTACCCGGCCGCGGCCACATGTGCAAGCGCGGATCCCGGTTTCTCAGTGACAAACTCCAATAATCGTCCTGTCTCCCGTTCGGCCTGGCTCTTCAATGCCGCTGGAGTTCCCTCTGCGACCACCCGCCCGGCATACATGAGGGCCAGTCGGTCACAATGCTCTGCTTCATTGAGGTAATGAGTGGTGATCAGAATCGCGACGCGCTCTTCGCGGGCCAGCCAAGACAGCAGCTCCCAGAATCGCCGGCGACCGACCGGGTCAACTCCGGACGTCGGCTCATCGAGAAACAAGACGCGCGGGCTGTGGACGAGCGCACAACCCAGCGCCAGCCGCTGGCGCACGCCCATGGGGAGGCGCGCGGTTCGATTATCCTCATAGCCTCGAAGGCCCGCCATCTCCACGATCCATGCCATTCGTTGTTTCGCCTGCTGGCGAGTCAATCCGTAGATACCGGCAAAAAGCTGAATGTTCTCAATCACGGTCAGGTCCAAATAGAGGGAGAAGGCCTGAGACATGTAGCCAATGCGCTCCTTGATGGCACTGCCCGCCGTCCGCATATCGGCGCCGGCGACCCGACCTTCTCCTCCGGTGGGAGGCAAGATTCCAGTCAACATTTTGATGACGGTCGTTTTGCCAGCGCCGTTGGCCCCCAGCAACCCGAATATTTCGCCTTGCGTGATCTCGAAACTCACCCGATCGACGGCTCGGAATGATCCAAAGTCACGAACGAGTTCCTTGGCTTCAACGGCAAGCCCTTCGAACTGGTGCGTCCCGACGGCGGCACTCCGTCTGTTCGATTCAGTCGGCGTCTCAATCTGGTCGGGCCGTTCTTTGAGTAAAAGGGCCACCACGACATCTTCCAGTTCGGGTTCATCAGTTTGCACCCGTTTCAGAGGCAAATTCCCCAGCACCTCTCGAATCCCTTCGACAGCCGTGGAAGCCTCTTTTTCGTGTGTGAAGACGTGAAGCACAGAGCCCAACGATCTCACCTGCGCATATCGCCGCTTCAGACGCGCAACCGCTTCCAGCTGCGGGGTCGATTCGAAACTCACGACAGTCCCGGGGACCAGCGTTTGGATGTCTCCAGGACTTCCGGACGCCAGCACTCGCCCCTGAGACAGAAAGGAAAGGCGGTGAAAGCGGGCCGCTTCGTCCATGTAAGCGGTCGACACCAGTGCGGTCATGCAATTGACCCTTTGCCACTCAGCGAGGATCGCCCAGAAGTCACGCCGAGAGACCGGGTCAACACCGGTCGTCGGCTCGTCAAGGATGGCCAGCTCCGGCGCGTGAATCAGGGTACAGATCAATCCCAACTTCTGCTTCATGCCGCCGGAGAGTTGTTTCATGAGCCGGCTTCTGAATGGGGCCAGGCGGGTCATCTCTAGCAGCCGTGCCTTGCGCTCGTGGAGTTCAGCTTCCGGGACGAGACGAATGCGAGCGAAGAAATCGATGTTCTCCTCGATAGAAAGATCCGGGTAAAGGTTGAGTCCCAATCCTTGTGGAAGAAATCCGATCCGCTTTTTCACCTGTTCTGCAGCCCGCTCGGAGTCCACGACGGTGCCGAACACTTCGGCAGAACCCTCATCGTACGTCAGGACGCCGGCAATGCCCTTCATCAAGCTGCTCTTCCCTGCTCCATCGGGACCAATGAGACCGTAGATCTCTCCCTTTCTGACGATGAGATCCAGGCCCTCGACTGCGATGTGCTTCTTGTAGCGCTTGACGAAACGGGACACCCTGATGATGGCATCCGAAGACTGCGGACTGAATGCAGGTGAAGTGGGAGCCGATTGGGCCATCACATGCTCCATCTGCAGAAAGAGACTTCAGAGTGCGTGGGTAGTCCTTTTATCGTGGTTTCGCCCAGGCGACACCGTCCTTCCACCGAATGACCGCGTCGGCCGGTAACCCCGGCGTCAGCCGGTGCTCGGAATTGTCTGTTAAGTACAAACGCACCGCATAGATCAGCTTCACTCGTTCGTCTGGAGTCTGGACTTCCTTGGGTGTGAATTCAGCTTTGGAGGCGATGTACCGAACAGTCGCCTGGAACGGCTGGTCGGGAAAGGCATCCGTATGGATCCGCGCCGGCAACTCCAGCCGGACTCTGCCGATTTGGACTTCCGGCACATATACTTGTAGATAGAGCCGGTCGAGGTCCACCAGCTCGAGCAACGGCGCGCCTGCAGTGACGACCTCACCGACATCCACCATGCGCGCCGTAATGGTGCCGGTCGCCGGTGCACGAATCGTAAAGTCATCGAGCACGCTCTGCGCTTCATTCAACGCCGCCTCGAGCTGGTCTCGCTGGCTCTCCAATGCGGCAACCTCGTCTTCCTTGGCATGAATCCGCTTCCATCCCAATTCCGCTTGGGCGAGCTCCTTCTGAGTCTTCACAATGGTCGACCGGGCGACCTGCACCTCGCTCTTTGCCACGTGCCATCGGGCCAGCGCTTGATCATACTGCTGTTGCGCAACCGCTTCCTCGGGGAGCAAGCTGCGAATCCGCTGCTCGTCCACTCGGGCTTCTTGCTCGACAGCCTTGGCTTTCTCCAAGATAGCCTTAGCCTCGTCAACGCGGGATTGGGCTGATTCGATGGCCAAGGGCACTTCGAGGTTGAGCACCGCGAGCGTCGTATGCGCTGACTGTACCTGCGCCTCCGTCATGTCCCATGCGTGCCTGGCTTGATCAACTTTGCTGCGCGTCTGTACATCATCGAGGCGAATCATGACCTGGCCCTTGGTAACGCTGTCTCCTTCGCGCGCGAGCATTTCTTGGATACGCCCAGGAAACTTGCTCGCAACGGTCACGTGATCCCCTTCAATACGGCCATTGGCCTGAATCAGCCCTTCCGGCAAGCCTCGGTTCCACAACGCGGCAGCAAAGACGAAATAGCCTCCACCAAGGAGTGCGATCACAGCCAGAATTGCAAGAAGACGACGCGTGGTCATTGCTCAATCATAACGCGGACAAGGCTGAGTAGGCCTTGAAATGGGTTCAACAGCACTTCGCTCACCCCGGTCCAGGCTGCAATCCCAACACAGGAGCCGGCCCCTGAAGATTCATTCTTAGTCACCATTAGAGACACCTTCGAACCAAATCGCAAATTTGTTGTGCGGCTTCCTGAGCTGATACTTTTGTGGTGTCTATGCGCAATTCGGGATTGGCCGGCGACTCATAAGGAGTTTGCAAACCGGGAACATTCGACGATTCGCCCCGTACTCCTTTTTGATAGGTTCCTTTGCGATCCCGCTGCATGCAAACGTCGAGAGGGCATTCGACCGCCACCTCAAGGAAGCGGGGAATCATGCCGCGCGCCAGATCGCGGTAGGCCTGCCGGCTGGCAGTGGCATCGAACAAGACGGTGACGCTGTGCTCGACGAGCCGCTGCCCGGTGAAGGCCAAGGCTCGGTAGAAGAGATCCCGTTCCTCGGGTGAGTAGGTGGCCTGGGGGGTGAGCAGCCGCCTGACCGCATCAGATTCCAACACCTCGACGGTCAGTCCGAGGGCCTCGAGCCTTGGCCGCAAGGCGATGACGATCGTGCTCTTGCCGGAGGCAGGCAATCCCGTGATCCAAATGCCGAACGCCGGAATTCGATTCATAGACAATCAGCGGTCACAGCCCGCAATACTCGTTCGCGAGGGCAGGATCGAAGCGCGATGCCTGAAGCACATTTTCCATGAACCGGAAAAGCCGTTGGCGGACATCCATCGGAAGCTTGGGATACCAGACAGGACTGGCTATCACTAGCCCTCTAAACGCAAAGAACGGCGCTGCCGCCACCGTGACCTCTTTGTCTTCACTCTGCTCAAGATAGGTGTCCCAGAACAGCCGGAACAGCACCTCGAAGACGCCCTTAAGGCGGCGATGGCGGCACAGAGACCAAAACAGATAATTAATCGTCATTGAGGTCACATCATCAGCCGGCTCTCCCCACTCCCCACGGGACCGATCAAGGACGGAAAAATCTGTTCCCTTGCGGAAGAGCACATTCCACGGATGAAAGTCCCCATGGACCTGAGACAGCCTGTGTGCCTGATTATGGAGCCGCCATCGCCATTGGTTGCACGCGTCCTCAATGGCACGAAGTCGCTCCTCGGTGATGAAGCCGAACGGCAGCGGATAGCTGTCCGTCAGTCCCATGATGCACTCGCCATGGCCAATCAATTCGCGGAGCCGGCGGCGATAGAGATCAGGATCACGGCGCTTCCGCCGATGGATCGTGGCCAAATAACCGGCCAGCCGTTTCGTGCGTCGCCGATCGAGCGTGTTCAGCGAGCCGCCGTCCACCAGACGACGCAGATCGTCGTAATAGCTGCCTCCTTCCACCCATTGGGTGAGCACGAAAAATTCGCGCGCCCTCGCGACGGAAAACAGCTCCTGCCGCGAGGTAAATGCTCCGACGTCGAGCGCGTGGACATGCCGAGGCAGACGGCCATACGACTCGTAATCCCATAAGATGGCCTGCGCTCGATCTGCCATGTGTTCGTGCCCGAAGGGGCCCGGACTCATCGTCTCCAGCACCGTCGAGCGGCGGATTCGACCTACTCGAAACGTGAGTTTGACCGGCGAGCCATAACCATACTGCTTATACATGCCCTTCGAGCTCTCCTTACCGATCGGTCCATAGGAGAGCAGCGTCGTGTTTGGGCCAAATCGGCTTCGCAGGTAGGCTTCGAGGGATTGTTTCTTAAGGGCGGGCATGGTCGCTCAGGAAGCAAACCATATTCCAACGGCCAAGACATGGCAACCTCTTATCGTGGCTTCCCGGGCGCCTCCGAGTGTCGCATTCGGCTGCAGCGGCGGAAGTGGTCTGAGGACAAATGCGTCACTTTTGAACGGCACATGCGCATCACGCGCAACGACGCACGTCGCGGAAGCGCTCATCGTGGTGTCGCTGCCGGGACGCCACACGTTTACCGCCCGGAAGGAAGACAAGATGTTCGAAGAGGTCTCATGAATCGATTGCTTGTTCCCTTTTGTTGTTCAGTCCTACTCGACGTTTGAGCAGGCGGAAAAGGCCATGCAGGCGCGCGCGATCTCGACGGGATCATGACACTGTATTCGGACGATTATCTGTATCACGGACTCAAAAAGGCCGATGTCCGGAAGATCTGGAACGAACTCTTTGACCACTACAAGGAATTGGAAAGTTTTCACAGGTTCTCGGTCGTGCACATGGTGGGAACCGGCGGGAAACTCATCGCCGAGATGACTTGCTCGGGTGTCGTGTGGGGCACGTCAAAGGAGACAACGCTGCGGTCACCCGTCGACAGCTGGTACGAGG
>DASVBB010000033.1:0-28590 GCA_036376045.1 Nitrospira sp. | reverse complement strand
GAAGCGGCCGGCGCCATACTGAGCGACATACAGCAAACCGCCCATGATCGACAGGTTCTTGAGACAATGGATGAGCTGGTACTGTTGCGTGCCTTGGGGATCGGCAAGTTTGTTGACGGCGGGCACGAGAAAGATGAGGCCGAGCAGCACTTGGCCGATCAGAGTGAGATTGGCGGAGTCCCACATACCGGCAGCCTCCTTGACTCACGTGGAGTCATCCTCACTGTTCTTGTCCCTCCTGCTCTTCCTGAAGAACGGCCGTCATGTGCTGCGTGTCTTCCAACGTCAACCTACCGCGCGGCGAGAGGCGGGCATCCTGGTATTCTCCACGATCCAGATCGGCGAGATACTGCGACCAGGACAGTAACGTTCCCTGACAGACGTCGCGGTCCGCAGGCAGGCACTGCATTTCCAGTTTCATCCGCCGCATCATTTCATGCATAAACCAGTCGGGAATGCGCAGTCTCTGCTCGGGGTAGATGAACCCGAAGAGCAGCACGTGACTGAACAGCACCCGCCAGTTCGTGCCGAAACGGAACAGCAGACGCGCCCAATCCATGGAATGCGCCCTCGCTCGCAGAAGATGCGCAATGTCCCCACCGTCGTAGCGATTACGCTCCATGACAAAGGCCTTCGACCACAGCATCTCTTCGGCCGGTACCACCTTCACGGGAATCCCTAGCACTTCAGCCGGCAAAGCATAACGGAACCATGCCTCGTCGACTGGGCAGACACCGTTGCCTGAACTGTAGATGATATCGATGCTTCGATCTTCCTTGTACGCTTTGCCGAGCCAATGGGGAAAGCGCCATTCCGTACGGAAACCGGCGTCCGACAGCCGTTGCATGAGCCGGATCCGGTCGGCCGGGTTGACGAAGAGATCGAGATCTTTGGTCCGTCGAGCCCTGCCCGTGTAACTCTCCAAGGCTAAGGCTCCTCCGACGAGGAAGGGAACCTTAGCCTTCAACAGACAGAGCAACGCCTCGCGGTAGACCTCGTGGCCGGGATCCGCCGGCAGCCCGCTCGATTGCAGGGTTCCATCGTACTGTTGAGGAAGTTCCTGAGCGTTTGCAGCCATCACATCCCTTCTCCGGTCAACGCGTCACAAAGCGACCGGCGCAGCGACCGACGGAATCTCAACAAACCGGAGTGCCCGGCGACCGGGAAACTGCTTGTACAAGAGAGGCAACGCGACGTTATACACCGGCGTTCCAGCGAGGGTTCTTCCTTCAGGGCTGCCGTTGTGCGCATGCCCGTGGAAGAGCGCCGTGACGTCATACCGGTTGACGGGCTCTTCCAATCGACTGGAACCGAGAAAGGCAAAAATCTCAGCCGGCTCCCCGCGCACCGTTTCCATGATCGGGGCATAGTGCATCAACACGACTTTTGAAGGCGTTCGCAATTTGGCCAATGCCGATTCAAGTTTCACGGTTTCCTCGACCGATTCCCTTGCGAACTGCTTGAGCACCGCTTCCCCCCACGGCTGAAGCGCGCGGGCGCCGAACCCCCCGCAAAATCCCTTGATACCGGCGAACCCGACCCCGAGCACGTCGACGGCAGTGCCGTCAAGAACCGTCACCCCTCCGTCCGTCAGAATGCGGGTAATCTCGTCCTGTTTGCCGCATTCGAATTCGTGATTTCCCAACACCGCGAGCACCGGAAGGGGCCTGACCGGGCCCAATTGATCCACCAACAATTTCGCTTCATCCGGTTTTCCGTAATCCGTCAAATCGCCGCAGAGGAGCAACACGTCCGCCTCACTGCCCAAATCATGAAACAATTCCCGCAATGCCTCGGATGAGGTTCGCGGACAATGCAGGTCCCCGATGGCAGCTATCCGGAGACTGGTTGACTCTTTGATCGTGACAGCTTCCATGGTCAATTCACTGCTCCATACACCAGGGCACGCCTCCGCATTCGCGGCAGCCGGTTGGCCTGCCGCGAATGCTCATTCGACAGTTGGCTCGCGCGGCTTCAATCGCGCCAGCCATCGATGTTCAGTGGAGGCTCAGCTGAGCCGGGCCCGCTGTGAGCGTTCAGCTTCGATGGGACGACTCTCTGGCCTCACGCATGGCTTCCTTGCCGCTCTGCGCATACTCTCTCGCGGAACGTCCGGCTTCCTGGACGGCTTCCTGCCCCCTCTCGTAGTACTCCTTGCCGCGCTCGACGGCGCTGTCCCAGGCGGTCCGCCCACGCTCCCACGCCTCATCTTTGGCACGTGCAGCATAGTTTCTTAACATGCCGCGTAATTCGGTCCCCGTCTGAGGCGCGAACAACAAGGCCAAGCCGGCGCCGATGAAAGCGCCCGCGACAAAGGCGGACCATCCCATCGCATCCTCTTCGTAATACTCGTAATCACCGTTCCGCATAGTAAGCCTCCTTAACGACTAGTTGTTGTGAATAGACGCGGTGGTCTCTATTTCGTCTGCGCACTCCTCTCCCGTGGTATCTGCGTGCAATCTGCGGACCGTCTATGGCCCACAGCGTTCCACTTAATTTCAAGATGTTGGAACGATACCGGAACCCGATCCGCCTGCCCCCTCACCAAGATCACGACACCGTGTCCTCAGCCGAGGACAGAATGTCCGACACGACCGGAACATCGTTTCCAAACATTTACATCATTTTTACCCCGAACTCTCCTTCATCGATTGCGCATGATTGAGCCGCTGATTAGTATGCACCGATCATTCGAGGGCAATTCATGTCAGACAACTCCACGACCCACGACCGCAATCGCACCTCGCTGTACCTGCTTCGACGGGTATGGCCGCTCATGGCTCCCTACCGCCGCCACCTGGTGTGCCTGACGTTAGTCGTGCTGTTGTCGATTCCGCTTAATCTCCTCACCCCGCTGCCGTTGACGTTGGCAGTCGATAGTGTGATCGGCGACAAGCCGGTGCCGGCCTTCCTGCAGAGTGTGATTCCGGTGGGCGTGCACACCTCGACAGCGGCGCTGCTCCTGTTGGTGTGCCTGGCGTATGTCGGGATTGCGCTCTGCATTCATCTCCAGAACATGGCCGTGTTGCTCCTGTCCTCCTATACCGGTGAGCGGCTCATTTATGCCTTTCGTCACCGCTTGTTCGAACACCTCCAACGGGTCTGTGCCTCCTACCATGAGGCCCACGGACCGACGGATTCCGTCTATCGCATCCAGCACGATGCCGCATCCGTGAAGCAGATCCCGATTGATGCATTCATGCCGTTGCTGAAGGCCTGCTGCCTGCTCGCGGGGCTGGCGGCGCTCATGCTTGCCATTGACGCCCCGTTCGCCATGGTCGGCCTGACGATGCTGCCGCTGTTGTTCTGGCTCACACACCGCTGCGGACGCCGGTTACGACGGCAATGGTCGGACGTCAGAACAACCGAAACGGCAACCGTGGCCTGCGCACAGGAAGTACTCGGGGCGTCGCGTCTCGTGAAAACATTCGGTCGTGAAGAACATGAACAGCGGCGTTTTCTCCTTCATGCGATGAATTGGGTCCGCCAGCACAACACGCTCGCCTCCATCGGAAGCGGCTTCGACTTCATGTTTGGCATGTCGGTCACGATCGGCACGGCCATCGCACTCTACATCGGCATCGCCCATGTGAAGGAAGGCCGCCTGTCCCTCGGAGACCTGCTGCTCTTGATGGCCTATATGGCTCAACTGGCCGGTCCGCTGGATACCGTTGCAAAGAAACTCACAGAGCTGCAGTCCCACCTGGTGGGATTGCGCAGGGCCATCGCGATTCTCGATACAGCACCTCTTGTCATGGACCGCCCGGACTCGACCCCGCTCGTCAAATCGAAAGGCCACGTGGCCTTCCGGAGAGTCACCTTCGCCTATCCGTCGTCGCCCGCGGTGCTGCGGGACGTCTCGTTCCATATTCCGGTAGGTACACGTGTCGGCATCGTGGGACCCAGCGGCGCCGGAAAATCCACGATCGTGAATCTGTTGACGCGGTTCCATGATCCAAGCGCAGGGGTCGTGCTGCTAGACGGAAGAGATCTGCGCGATTACCGCGTAACCGACCTCCGCAATCAGTTCGCCATTGTGCCGCAAGACCCGCAGCTGTTTTCGACGACGATTGCCGAAAATATCCGCTACGGAAATCTACACGCCACGGATGCAGAGGTTGAGGCCGCCGCCAGGGCCGCTCGGGCATCTGAGTTCATCGGTGCACTGCCTGATCGGTACGACACCCAGGTGGGCGAACGGGGATCCCGTCTCTCCGGCGGGCAGCGGCAACGGATCGCGCTGGCCCGGGCATTCTTACGGGATGCCCCTATCGTCATCATGGATGAACCGACCAGCGCGCTCGACGCCGGCACGGAGGCGGACCTGGTGGATGTCATGGACCGGTTGACGACGGGCCGCACGACGATCATGATCGCCCATCGCCTCCACACACTTCGGCACTGCGACCTTCGCCTCGTGCTACGGCAGGGCCGCATCGTCGTCCAGGCCCCCGCATCAGAGCCTGAGGAACTTTCGACCGAATTGGTTCCCGGCTGAGCCTCGGATCCTCTCCGGCTACCGCTCGGAGCGATCCGAGGAACCCTTGATTTGTCGCTCCGCCTCCAGCCAGTGTTCGAGATCATGCCCGTGACGGCAACCTCCGGCCTCAAACAGCCTATAGGCCCGTTGCTGGATCCTGGTAATGACCTGTGGATCTTGCATCTCCGTCGCTCGTGAGTCTTCGGGCGTCGGCCGGTTCTCAGAAGGGCGGCCCTCGACCGGGACGACCTGGTGAGGCGCAGACGCCGCTTCGGTCTTCCGTTTGATAATCGCCTTTCCTTTCCCCGCCTTGCCTCTAGTGGCCTCTTCGCGCACTTGCATGATGCCGTCTGGTTCAGTCATTCTTGCCCCCAATTCCGGGTTTCGGGCTGAGTTGAAAGTCTCGATGGGGGAGGAGTCTCCCTCCCACGATTTGAGGCAATATAAATGCGACCATACGGCAACGCGACTCGGGACACCCCCAGTATGGAATCTCGAGATGATCGTGGGATGGTTGAATTATTCTTGCTATCACAGCGGTTTAGCCGGTTCGGGAACAAAGATCGAACGGAATTGCGGAATGGGTAGCCACCATGGTACCGTGGGGCGACTTCCTCAGAGGTAAGGCGTCATGCTCCGTACGTTGGGTCAAGGTGTGCTTCTTCTCTTTTTTGTCGTCTGCGCCGTGCAGCTCTTCGGCACAGCGTGGTCCGATGAGTGCCCCCGCCAATGGTCCGGCAACCCGCTGCAAGCGCACGAGGCGATGCCGGGCGCAGCTGACGGACAGACGGATCAGGGCGGCGAACTCGAGGAACTCGCGCTCGCCCAAGGAGAAGCGTTTCGTATCATCCATCTCGCACGGCTGTGCTCCCTGGATAGCGCCTCCTGTCCGCGGACAGACTTCGTTTCAGACTGGTTCCGCCCCCCGGCTCTTTCCTAGCTCCCCTCAACAATTCTTTCGAACAGTCCCCAGCATCACCGTTCCTCAAGGAACATGAGCGAGGTTTGCTATGACACCATGGTTCCCAGCCATCATCTGTTTATCTGTCCTGTTCACCGGCCTGTTCTGCCGCAGTGCGGAGGCTGAGACGGCACGACAGGCTTACGCACTTCCGGAGATTGTCGGGCTCGCCATCGAGCGCAATCCACTGATTGCTGGCGCGATGGCGACGATCGATCAAAGCACCGGACAGCGCACGGCGGCAGGCGCCTACCCCAATCCGGTCATTCATGGGGACAGCGGCAAAGGCTATCTGAAGGATGCCGGTGCGCTGACCAGTGAGATCCCACGGTCGGCGACTGAATACATGGCCGGTTTCAGCCAGCCGCTCGAATGGCCCGCCAAACGGGCCGCCCGTCAGCGCGCGGCCGAAGCCGGTCTCGCCGGAGCATCTGTCGGCTTGATCGAAACCCGGCTGAACCTCACCTCGGACGTCAAGGTCGCGTTCTACGACTTGCTGCTCGCACAGCGTGATCTCGAACTGTCCAAAAACAATCTCAGCATTGTGGAAGATGTGCGGCGCGTCGTCGGCGCGCGGGTCAGGCTGGGGGAAGCGGCTCAGTTCGAACTGGTGAAGGCCGAAGTGGAGGTCCTGAAGGCCAATCAGGCCGTCACCCGCAGCGAAAACACCGTCCGTGTGAATCGCGTCATCCTTGATACCTTGACCGCAGGCGCCCTCGGGCCGAGCTTCGCCGTTACCGGCGATTTCCTGGTCTATCCCCCCGGTCTCGATCTGGACCGTCTGACGACGCGCTCGATGCAGGAGCATCCGACGATTCAGCGTTTGGCCCGGTCCATCGATCAAGCCGACCGCACCATCGAACTCGAGCGACACAGTCGCGTGCCGGACGTCAGCTTGAACACCAGCTACACCCGCGAATATGGCCGCGAAGGATTCGATGTGGGGCTCAGTGTCCCGACCCCGATCTGGTACCAGCGGCAGGGACAAATCGCGGGCTCCTTGGGTGCGAAACGGAAGGAGGAGGCCGAACTGCTCCGCACGCGCAATGAACTCTTGAGACAAATCAACCAGTATTATCAGGATGCACAAACCACCGCGAAGCTGATCGAAGTGCTCGAAAAAGGGTTGATGCGACAGGCAGAGGAAGCGCTGCGGATCGCCAAATTCAGCTTCCAGCAAGGCGCCGCAAGCCTCCTGGACGTGCTCGATGCCCAGCGTGTGCAGCGGCAGATTCTCTTCGACTATGCCCAGGCACGTTTTGAGCTCTCGGTCGCGTTGTCACGGCTGGAACGGGCCGTCGGCGGTCTGCTGTGAGGCGATCGATCAAGACAAGCTGGGATGCTATCGTTTAGAATCACCGCCATAGAAGGAACCGTATGACAAGGTATGCCTCGCTTTCTCCCCTTCTCCTCACCGGCATACTCATAGTGGCCGGATGTAACAGCGCGGCGCAGGAATCACCGCCGCAGAAACCTGCTGCCAAGCCACATGAGACCGGACTGGTGACGCTGACGACCGAAGAAATGAGGAGCGGAGCCATTGTGGTTCAGCCGGCCGTGCGCGGCGAGTTCAAACTCCATCGGGATTTTCCCGCCACAGTGGTGCCGGACCACCACGCGACCGCGGACATCACCGCCCTCGTCAGGGGCCGCGTTGTCGACGTCTATGCCGACCTGGGACAGCAGGTCAAAGGCGGCGACCTCCTCGCCATGCTCAACAGCAGTGAGCTCGGCATGGCTCAATCGGCCTATCTCAAGGCTGTCGCCAAGCTTTACGTGGCCGACCGGGCCTATGAGCGCGCAACGATGCTGCTCAAGGAAAAGGTGATCGGGCTCGCAGAGGCGCAGCGACGGCAGGGCGAAATGCTGAGTCTCCGAGCGGAGAAGCGCGAAGCCGAAGATCGTTTACGCTTGTTGGGGATGAGTGACGAGCACATCGCCAAGCTGAACCATGACCAGAAGATCCTCTCGTATGTCCCCATTACTGCGCCGTTCGACGGCCGCGTCATCGCGCGGAATCTCACGAAAGGCGAGGTCGTCGAGGTCACAGAAAAACTGTTTACCGTCGCCGATCTCTCGAAAGTGTGGGTGCTGGCCAACATTCCCGAAAAAGACATTACGTTCATCAGGGTGGATGCGGGCACGGAGAAGGCGGGTGTGGAGCAGCTCGTCGAAGTGCTGCTGAGCGCGTATCCCGGCGAGGTCTTCCACGGCAAAATCACGTATGTGGGAGACGTCCTGGACGTGGCGACGCGCACGATGAACCTGCGTCTGGAACTGCCCAATCCCCACAGGAAACTGAAGCCCGAGATGTATGCGACCATTCGGGTGCACTCACTCCCTGAGCCTGGGATCCTGATGGTGCCGGAAAGTGCGGTGCAACGGGAGCGGGACCGCCGGTTCGTGTTCGTGCAGCGGGATTCCCACACGTTCGAGGCCCGCGACGTGACCTTGGGCGAGACCAACGGAGAAGCGGTCAAGATTCTCGACGGATTGGAGGAGGGAGAACCGATCGTGGTCAAGGGCGCGTACGTGCTCAAGTCCGAACTGCTCTCCGATCAAATCTAACACATGTCCTCCTTTCTCGCATTGGCGCTGAAACAACGCGTCTTGGTCATCGCCCTGGCCTGTCTCATCGCTGCCGGCGGCATCTATTCCTTCCGCACGATCGCCATCGATGCCTTTCCCGATGTCACCACCGTGCTCGTGCAGGTGGTGACGGAGGTCCAGGGGCTGTCCCCCGCAGAAATCGAACGGTTTGTGACTTTTCCACTCGAGCTTCAATTGACCGGCGCGCCGGGCCTGACGGATATCCGATCCTTGTCCAAAGTGGGCTTATCCATGATCACCGTCGTGTTCCGCGACGACGTGGACATCTATCTGGCCCGCCAGCTCGTGCTGGAGCGCGTCTTGGAAGTTCAAGACAGCTTGCCGCCCGGCGCCCGGTCCGAATTGGTCCCCAATTCCCCTGGCCTTGGCGAAGTGTTCCAGTTCTATCTGGAGGGTCCGCACGACAATGAGCCGGACTATCGCCTCACCGAGACCGAATTGATGGAGCGGCGGACGCTCGAAGACTGGGTGATCCGCCCGTTGCTGAAGGGATTGCCGGACGTCGTGGACGTCAATTCCATCGGTGGCTTCGTCAAACAGTATCAGGTCATGGTCGATCCGGGTCTGCTCCGCAAGTACGATCTCGCGCTGCACGACGTTTTTTCCGCAGTGGCGAACAACAACGCCAATGCCGGCGGCAACATCCTCGAAAAAGGCTCGGAAAAATACATCGTCAGAGGCCTCGGGCTCATCAAGACCCTGCAGGACATCGAGAACATCGTCGTCAAGGAGGCGCGCGGAACTCCCATTTACGTGCGGGATGTGGCCGAGGTGCAGGTCGGCCATGCCGTGCGTCACGGCGCGGCCGTCGTGAACGGACAGCATGAAGTCGTGGCCGGGATCGTGTTGATGCTCCGAGGCGGGAATGCCCGTGAGGTCGTACAGGCGGTCAAGCATAAGATCGAGGACATTCATGACCAGAAGCTCCTGCCCGCAGGCCTTCGCATCGTGCCGTTTTACGATCGCCTCGAATTGATCGTGGCCGCGCTCCGGACCGTCTATAAGGCGCTCCTCGAAGGCATCGTGCTCGTGATTCTCGTGCTGTTTCTGTTTCTCGGCAACGTGAGAAGCGCGCTGATCGTGACGGCGACGCTCGTCGTCACGCCGTTGGCCACCTTCATCGTCATGGACCAGGTGGGCTTGACGGCCAATCTCATGTCGCTGGGCGGTCTTGTCATTGCGATCGGCATGATGGTCGACGGATCGGTGGTTGTCGTGGAAAACGTCTACCGCCACCTGAGCGAACATCCACCCGGTACGAACACCAGCCGAAGCGCGATCGTCCTCGAAGCCACGAAAGAAGTCGCTCAACCCGTCCTCTTCGGCATTCTCATCATCATTCTCGTCTTTTTCCCCATACTGTCCCTGCAGGGGATGGAAGGGAAGATGTTCAAGCCGCTCGCCTACACCATCATGATCGCCCTGCTGGTCTCACTGTTGCTGTCGCTCACGCTGTCGCCGGCTCTCTGCTCGATGGCGCTCACCAGGGGAACCGAAGAAGACACATGGCTCCTCCGCAAGGCCAAGCAGTGGTATGCCCCGTCGCTGACCTGGGCGCTGACCCACCGACGGATCGTGTTGACCGCCGCCCTCATGATGTTGGGCGCCAGCCTCACGCTGTTTCCGTTTCTCGGCGGCGAATTCATTCCCATCCTCAACGAAGCCGCGATCACGCCGCAGACGATCCGCTTGCCCAGCATCTCGCTCGACAAATCCATCGAGATCGAGAAGGAGATGCAGCGGGCGGTGATGGAGTTCCCGGAAGTCCGCATGGTGGTGTCCAAGATCGGACGCTCCGAACTGGGCAACGACCCGCAGGAGCCCAATGCGAGCGATCCGGTTGTCTCGCTCAAGCCGATGACCGAATGGACAACGGCCAAGACCAAACCCGAACTGGACGATGCGATCCGCCGCCGCATCGAGCGCGTGCCCGGGGCGAACTTTTTGCTGAGCCAGCCGATTCAGCAGCGCGTGGATGAACTACTGTCAGGCGTACGCTCAGAAGCCACGGTCAAGGTCATCGGGGAGGATCTGGATCAGCTGCGCAAGACGGCCGAGCAGGTGCAGACCATCATGACCGGCATCGCCGGCGTCAAGGACGTGCGCGTGGAGCAGTTGTTCGGACAGACCTATCTCACGATCGACATCGACCGGGGAAAGATCGCCCGCTATGGGATCAACGTCGCGCACATCCGGGAGATCATTTCAACGGCGATCGGCGCCGAAGCGGCCACGCGCGTGTATGAAGGCCAAAAGCGCTTTGACCTGATCCTCCGTTATCCGAAACATTACCGCGACAGCGTGGAAACGATCGGCAATATCCTCATGACCACGTCCACGGGCGCGCTCGTCCCCCTGGGCGAGCTGGCCAAGATCGAACTGCGCGAAGGCCCGGCGCTGATCAGCCGGGAAGGCCTCCAACGCCGAATTTACGTCGGCTTCAATACGCTTGGGCGTGACATTGAGAGCATCGTCGTGGAAGCGCAGGCGAAAATCGCGCACCAAGTACAGCTGCCGACGGGCTATCACCTGATCTGGGGCGGATCATTCGAGAATATGCAGCGCGCCATGTCGCGTCTGAAGATCATCCTCCCGATCACCATCGGCCTGATCTTTCTGCTGTTGTTCGCGTCCTTCGGCTCCGTACGTCATGCGGCCCTCATCATCTTGAATCTTCCGTTTGCCTTGATCGGCGGAATTATCGCGCTCTGGATCACGGGAGAATACCTCAGCGTTCCGGCGTCGGTGGGATTCATCAATCTGTTCGGTGTGGCGGTGCTCAACGGCATCGTCCTCGTGTCCTGCATCAATCAGCTTCGCGCCGAAGGCCTGACCGACGGCGAGGCGATTGCCCGCGGTTGCCTTCTTCGTCTGCGACCCGTTCTGATGACGGCCTTGGTCGCCATGTTGGGACTGATCCCGCTGGCGTTTTCTCACGGCATCGGGTCGGAAGTGCAACGACCCTTGGCCGTCGTCGTCATCGGCGGACTGGTCAGCTCCACCCTGTTAACCTTGATCGTGCTGCCCACCCTCTACGGAGTCTTCGCGGGCGCGCGACAGCCAGTAGCGACTCAGGACGCTCGCACGGCTTCACGCCAACGAGCTGCCATTCGAACCGACCATCCAGCCACGGACCAGCCGGCCCCGAGCCGCTGACAAGTTGTCCTCAAATTTTCGGTCTCCGGACACCTTGTCCTGAACACACGGTTCCTTCCTAGGGGATCACCGCGCTAGGAAACGCCATGGCTGCACTTGGGAGTTGGTGCGTTTCTTGCTGACGCCTCTGGTCACCTGCATGGCCTGTACGCATCGAGCACGCGAGTCCTGTGCAGGCCTGTCATCATCTAAATCTCGATCGAGGAAGGTCTTGTCATGCGCACTTCTCTCACGTCAAAGGCGACCAGGTATGGTCTTGTTCTGCTCGCCGGGATCGGCCTGTTCGCGCAGCTTCAATGCAGCAGTGGTGGCGGTGACGACGGCGGCAGCACGGCCCCGCCGCCTGCCGGCGTGACCGGGGACGTCAAAGCCATCGCACGCGAAAATGCCCTTCCCGGGACTGGCGCGTGGCAAATCAGCAACGCTGCAGCAAGCAGTCAGTTCGCCGCGTACAGCAACCAGGAGAGTTATCCGGCAGGCTCGGATGTGAGCATCTCCGTCTCCGCCAACCCCGCGGGGCAATTTACGTGGCGGGTGTTCCGCATGGGTGGATATGGAGGGACGGGCGGCCGTCTGTATGGGGAGGGCGGCCCGGTGTCTGCACCGACGCAAGCCAGCCCGTCGTTCGACTCGACGACGGGTCTGGTGCGCGCCGGCTGGCCAGCCACCTTCTCGTTTTCCACGAGAACCAGTGATGGCAATCCATGGCTCACGGGCATCTATGTGGTCCTGCTGACGAAATCGGACGGCTTGCAGACCTATGCGATCTTTATCCTGCGCGATGATACCCGGCACGCGGAAGTAGCGCTGCATGTGCCAACCGCCACCTGGCATGCCTACAACGATTTCGGCGGCGAGAGCCTCTACATGACCTCGCACGGGCTGTCGGGAGGCCATGCGCGTAAGGTGTCGCTCGACCGGCCAATCACTCTCGGCTTCGGATCGGGAAAATTCCTCTACGAGGAGCACGAAGGCGTCATGTGGCTCGAGGACATGGGCTACGACGTGGAGTACTTCGCGAGCTCGGATGTCGGCGGATCGGTCAATCGCCTCGGCGGTCATCGCATCTACGTCACGCTCGCACACGATGAATATGGCACGATGGACACGCTGGACCGGCTGCAGGCGGCAGTGGACAGCGGGACCAGTCTGGCCTTCCTGACGGGCAATACACTGGCCTGGCAGATCCGGTATGAAGATAACGATCGTACCATCGTCGGCTACAAGGAGCTGGCGGCCCAGGACCCGGTGCAGGGCAGGACGACCACGGGGCATTTCCGCGATTCCCCCGTGAATCGGCCGGAAAATGGCCTCATCGGGGTTCTCTCCGATGGAAGCGATAATGTCACCAATTTCTCCGGCTCGGCCGGCAACTGGGTCGTCACCAACGCGAACCACTGGATCTACGCCGGTACCGGCCTGACCAACGGAGGGACGATTCCCGGAATCATCTATTACGAATGGGACGGCCTCGCGAACAACGGTGCAACTCCCGCAGGGATCACCGTGCTCGCGTCCTCTGTTGTTCCGAACGCTGTGAAGCCGGGCAGCCGGCACGAAGCCACGATCTACGAGCGTGGACCAGCGGTCGTGTTTGCCGCGGGCACAATCTTCTTCAATCAGCACTTACGGACGCAAGCGGCCGTCGCGCAAATCGCAAGGAATGTGCTCACGCGAGCGGGCGCAACGCCCTATGTGCCATGAGCATGACGATGAAGGTGAGGACGTGTGAGACAGTGCGATGGGGCCGTCGTCGAACGACGTTCAGGCGGCGCGAGGGGTGGTCCGATCAGGATTGTCCTTCACCCCGATGGACCAGGCGTTGGCTTGCTGCTCGTAACAGACGGGGCAATAGGTATGGCTCAGTCGGACATCGACCGGTTGGAGATGGTTCCGCTCAAGAAATGTCGACATGGGCATCCACGAGGAAGAGGGCGAGTCATTCTGCGTGACATGCTTGCAGACACAGCACACGGTCAACATGGGAACGGTCGCCATGGAAACCTCCTTGAACGACGCTCACTGTAACGGTCTTCTCAAGGTCGTCCAACTAGGCGCTTCCCTAGGTGTCAATGGTGCAGATGCTGTGACAGAGTGGCTGATAGGAGAACCGTGAACGGGCGATGTTTTTCTGAGCCTGGTTTTCCTGCGGTTGGTTTTCTGTGAATGTCCGCGGAATAATCCGCCGAGATGTCGAGGGGTTATTAGCGGGCGCAGGATTGCAACGAAAGGAGCTTTGCGTGGTCTCTCGCAGTTCAGCACAGGTCATGCCGCCGTTGCGGACAAGCCGGCTCGAGGGCGTCGAGCCTGCCCCATCGCTCGTTTCATGCCGCTTGCTGCTGGCCGACGATCACACGTTGCTGAGGCAGGGGGTCAAGGCCCTGATCGAAACCTATGGTGTGAGCGTGGTCGGTGAGGCGGCTGACGGACGGGAAGCCGTCCGCCTGGCGGAAGACACCCAGCCCGATGTGGCGGTGATCGACGTCATGATGCCGCTGTTGAACGGACTCGACGTCGTGCGCGAAGTCCGGCGCGTTTCTCCCGGGACGAAATCCCTTCTGCTCACGATGCACACCGACGATGCTTTCGTGCTGGAAGCGCTGAAAGTCGGCGTCAAAGGGTATTTGCTGAAATCCCAGCCGGTGACCGACGTCGTGCATGCCATCCGCGAGGTCTCGAAAGGATCGTTCTATCTGAGCCCGGGGATTTCCCAGACCGTGATCCAGGCCTTTCTTGCCAAGAGCGATATTCCCTCCGATCCGTTGACCACCCGGGAACGGGAAGTGCTGCAACTGGTGGCACAGGGAATGACGACGAAAAAGGTGGCGGGAATGCTGGGTGTGAGCGTGAAAACGGCGGAATCACACCGCCATCGCATCATGGACAAGCTGGATCTCCACGATACCGCGAGTCTGGTGCGATATTCGATACGCCGCCGCTTGATCGAACCGTAAGACCTTCCATGGCAAAAATCCTCGTCGTCGAAGACATGGACAGCGTGGTCGACCTGCTGCGCACCCTTCTGCAGCGCGAGGGATTCGACGTGGCCGTTGCGCAGGACGGGCTCGAAGCCATGGACGCGGTTCGCCGAGAGAAGCCCGACCTCATGCTGCTCGATCTCATCCTTCCGGGTCTCGACGGACTCGAGGTGCTCCGTCGTGTCCGGCAGGATCCGATGACGGCTCATCTCCCCATCATCGTGCTCAGCGGAAAGGATGAGGAGCGCGACAAAGTCATCGGTCTTGAGATCGGCGCCGATGATTACATGACGAAGCCGTTTCAGGCCAACGAGCTGATTGCCCGGGTCAAAGGCCGGCTCCGGCGTTCAGCACCGACCGATCCTGCCCGCGTCTTAAAAGTGGGCTCACTGGAAATGGAACTGGATCGTTATCAGGTGACGCTCCGCGGGAAACCGATCCATCTGACCTCGAAGGAGTTCAGTCTCCTCCGCGCATTGTTGATGACCAACGGAAGGGTCCTCAGCCGCGATGCGCTGTTCGAGTCGGTATGGGGCGCCAGCAAGGATGCGGATCTCCAATCACGAACGATTGACGTGCATATACGCAGTCTACGTAACAAGCTGGGCGCCGAAGGACGACGCATCTTCACTGTACGCAATGTCGGATACCGGCTCGATCCTGCTCTTCCCGAGTGACGTCTCCCTCCCCCATCGCCCTGTCCGCTTCCGATCGCTCCGCTGCCGAAAGTCTGGCATAGGGGTCGCGCGCCGACGGGGGCCGCACGCCCTTCGCCTGACTGCCGGGATAATCCGTGCGGTTCACGTAGCCGACAGATCCTTCAAACGAGATCACCCTTCCGGGAACGCCAACGACCACTGCATGGTCCGGCACATCGTCGGTCACAACGCAATTCGCGCCGATCGCGACGTGGTCGCCCACATGCACCGCTCCCACGATCTTCGCGCCCGGTCCGATGTACACATTGCGCCCGATCACCGGCGTGCCTTTGCGGCGCCCGCGATTGGCCTGTCCGATCGTGACTCCCTGGCTGATGTTGCAGTTCTCCCCGATCACCGCGCGCTCATTGATGACGATGTCGCGAATGTGCCCGATGTAAAAACCCCGTCCGATTGATGTGGAATGCGGTATCGAGCAGCCGAATTTGTACTTGTACCTCGTGAACACGCGCATGGCGATGCGATAGAGAGGCCAGAACAGCAGCCGCGGCCGCTGCGTTTTCAAATAGCGACAGAGCCGAAAATAAAACATATACTTGACGCCGTCGCTGAACCGCTCGCCGCCGTCAGAACACAGGACATGCGTCAAGAGGTGTTTCCAGGACGTTTCGCCAGTATGGCGATAGAGCTCGGCCCTCCAGAATTCACACAATTGCCCCAGAGTCATCGTGACCATCGATTCCTGCACTTTTTACCTTTTCCTTACGTACTGTTTGCGAATCTCACACAATCGATTTACCCACCTTCACGCTCCGTTTGCCCAGTGGTGCTAGGGTCTTCCCTAGTCATGGCTCAAGCGCCTCAAGGCGCTCCATTCGATGGACAAACGGAGGATGGTCATGTCGAAGCGCTCGCTCTGGCTCCTGTTGGGAGGATTCTTGATTGCTGCGGCCTCGGGGGCCGTCGCCCAAACGACCAGCACGTTTCCCGGCGGATGGATTGAAAAGGATGGCGCCGGCGTCCGCGCCAGATACAGCGCCGCTCAGATTCTGTCATTCGTCCCGTCTCTGCGGGGAACCTTTACCTTCCCGGCTCCCTATAACACTCGCGGCGTGCGGATCACCGACGCTTCCGATTGCGGAGGGGCCGATTGCGTCAATTATGTGGGCTACTCCTATTGGCGCAATACCAACGCCCATCAGAACAGCAATGACATGTTGATCTTCATCGGACTGGCCACCAACCGCGGCGGCGCGGGGCCGATGCTCTTCAAGTTGAACAAGACCACGGACACCATCACGAAGGTCGGGCCCTTGTTCGCCGCCGGCAGCAAGTTCGTCAACTACACGGGAGAAGGTTGGTACTTCAGCGCGAATACCAACCGTCCCAATACCCTCTACATGTACGACGGGCCAAAAATGCTGCGGTACGACGTCCTGAACAGGACTTTTGAAACCGTGTTTGACATCACCGCCCAGTTCGGGAGCGACCGCAACATTTGGCAAATGCACAGCAGCAACGACGATCTCGTGCACAGCGCCACGCTCCGGGTCGCGAGCACGGGCCAGTTCTTGGGCTGCCTCGTCTATCTCGAAAGCACGAAAACCTTCCGGTGGTACCCCAAAATCGGGGTGTACGACGAATGCAATCTGGACAAGAGCGGCCGTTGGACAATCAGCCTCGAAGACATCGGCGTGCCCAACGATCTCGCGATGCGCATCTTCGACAATCAGACCGGCCAAGAAACGAGAATCAGCGGCCCGACTGGGACGCTGGGCCACCTGGATACCGGATACGGATACGCGATCGGCGCAGACAATCACAATGCCCTTCCGAATGCATCTATCATGTGGGCATTCAATCCCTCAATCGTCCAAGGTCCGGTGGTCCAATACAACGTGAACTGGAACGTGGCCGCGGTCAATCACATCTCTCACCCGAACTCGAAGCCCGACGTGCCGTCGTCGCAACAACATGCCTGCGGGAGTGACGCCTCGACCAATTACTCGGTCCAGAATGAAATCACCTGCTTCCGCCTCGACGGCTCCGCCAACCAGCTCATCGTGGCCCCGGTGATGACCGATCCGAATGCGAACGGAGGCTGCTGCGATTTCTACGCCAAACAGCCCAAGGGCAACCTGGACATTACAGGCCGGTACTTCATTTGGACCACCAACCTCGGCGGCAACCGCATGGACGCCTTCCTCGTCAAGGTGCCGTCGCAACTCCTGGTCACAGGCAGCGATGCCACGCCGCCTGCGGCTCCGGTGAACCTCCGGTTGCAGTAGCGTCATGCGGCCGGCGAGTCCCCCCGGGACCGCGCGGCCGCTTTCATGTGCCCGCGGTGGGCGCGAAGGCGTTGTGTCCGTTCTGCAGCGCGCGAGGTTCGTTGCCAGACGGGAGCGGAACGTCCGCTCAGATACTTGAGGGTCCCCAGCAGCAACGCGGCGTTGAGAACCATGAAATACCACACACCGGTCGCAACGCGACCGATCACCGGAACGCTCCTGAACCACGACGAAGCGAATCCCAGCGCATACACGGCGACTTGACCGATCAGCAAGGCACGTCCCCACGGACGGTCCGCAAGAAACAGATTCGCGATGAACGCCGTCATCAGCAGAACCGGCCCCATCCACCGTATGATCTTGTGTGACCAATAGCTGAACGCGAGCATGCCGTGCTGGGGCAATAGCAACGGCCACGTGTGCCGGAGGGCATGGGCATCGCCCGCACCGATGCGCACCCGGCGCCGGAACTCGTCCCGCACGGTCTCCGGCACCATTTCCCAGGCCTTCGCCGCCGGGCGGAAGATCACCATTCCTCCCCGCTCCAACCGCATCAGCATCGGAATGAGAAAATCATCGACGATCGTGCCGGCCGGCAACTCACGGAACCATGCCCGTTTGACGGCATAGATGGCGCCATTCGCGCCGAGCACAGCACCGAACCGGGATTCCAGCGTCTTGAGCAGCGTCTCATACCGCCAGTAGAAGGTATCCGGATTGACCGTGCCTTCGGCAGTACGGAATTCCAGTTTGCCGACGACCGCACATGTCGACGGAGCGAGCCGGAATCCCTTGATGAGTTCCTTGACGGCATCGGGTTCGAAAAAGGTATTGGCGTCCGTAAAGACGATGTATTTTCCCCGTGCCTGGGCGACCAGATCGTTGAGTACCTGTGCCTTTCCTCGCTGCAGGGCAAAGTCATGGAACTCAATCATCGGTCGGCGATACAGACGCACGATCTCGCTCGTCCGATCGGTGGAGCCGTCGGAGCCGATCAAGATTTGCAAATGTTTCGGCGGATAATCGAGCGACAACAGATTGTCGATGCGCCGGCCGATGACCTGCTCTTCGTTGTGTGCAGCGATGACAATGCTGACCGTCGGCCATGCGGATGGATCGGAGGGGACGGCCGTCTCCTCCCGAATGCATCTGCAGAGGAGCCATAACAGCGCCGGATATCCGACATAGCTGTAGCCCAGCAGGGTCAAGGACACCAACAGCATGACCTGAGCAGTAGTAAGCGGTTCCACGAGACAGACCTCGAGGTTCGATGGTGGATGAGATGAGTGTGACGAACTTCCGGCTACTGTGATGCGATGGCACGATGTTGCCGGGTGTCGGCCGTTCGCGCGGTGCAAATCGGTTGTTCGCGCGCGTCAGGAGGACTCATGGCCGCGCAGAGCGCGGATGCATCGACGCCGGCGTTCTTGAGGTGTTTGATACCGCCGGTTAATCGGTAATTCCCGGCTTTTCGATCAGCAAAGGGCACGGCATCCAACGAATCCGGAAACACGTTCCCATCCGGATAGCGGCTCGCCTCCCCGCCGGCCAGGACGTTCTCGGTCACGACCGCATCGGGAAAGTAGGCATCCAACGCCGCCACTCCCACGCCGACATCGTTCCCGAAGATGCCGTATTCGTTGTGAGGAGCGATGTTGTTCCGAAACGTGAAGCGGCGGTGCGGCGGTCCCATGGAAAACAGTGTGTACCCGCGTTGCACACCGGTATTCTGCTCGAACTTGACGTCGGACGTGCCTTCCACCATTTGAAACAGGATGCCTCTGCCGCCCCAGCGCTCTCCTCCGATGTCCTCCCACAGATTGTTCCGGATCAGAATCCGTTTGGTTTCCTGACTCTGATCCCAGGGGCGGTTGTTGTCGTGTCCCATGAGCGTAATTCCGCTTCCGCTGTGACGGACGATGTTATTGACGAACTGGACATCCTCCACGACGGACCATGGAGCATTGCCGTCCTGATTGCGTACCGTGAACAGCACGGCAAATCCGGTTTGGGCCTCCTCCCAACTGTGTTCCATCACGTTGCCCTCGACGATGACGCGGCGGGCATTTTTCAGCTCGAACAGGTTCTTGACGGACCACTGTGTGCCTTCGTATCCCGGCTCGTTCTTCTTCCATCGCAGGGGTTTCACCAGGTGATTCCCTCGCACTTCAATGTCAGACGGCACGAGATCCTTGATGTACGGATCGCCTCCGCCGAACATGATGTTCTCACCGGCCCCCTCCAGGTAGTTGTTGCTGATTTTGAACGGACCGGCGCCCCCCCAGCCGAGAATCGCCTGGGAGTCTCCTCCGACCTCCTTAAAGTCGGAGAGGTACGAGTCGACGACGGCCAGGTGCCTCCCGTTCAAGGCCACGCCCCGCCGCGACCCCTTTTTCGGATCACCGTGGAGGTAGCAACGGTCGACAATGATATGGTGAGGCAGTTCCTCGACCGTCCGTTCTCGGTTCGTGCCGAACCACATCAGCGAGTAGAGATAACTGCCTTCGGATGGCGCAAGCTCGATGCCGATGAACCGGTAATGATGTGCGCCTCGCTCCGCGAGTACCACGCCCTCCCCCTTCCAGGAAATGAGCTTGGGCATCAGCGGCGCGTGCGACGGGGCCACCCGGGTCCCGGGAGGCGGAAACTGTTTGTCCGGAGTGCTGGTTCTGATCGTCAGCCAGCCGGTCCCGGTTTTTTTCGGCAGCGTGAAGGGGCCCTTGAATGTGGCCCCCGCCTCCACGACGATCGTATCCCCTAGCTGAGCCACATCGATGGCATCCTGCAAATCATCGCCGTCCCGCACTCGAATCGTGTGTCCTGACGAGGGCACCAGCGCAGTCTCGACATATTCCCTCGGGGGCTCCGGGGCCACCGTCTCCTTTCGTTCGTGGGATGGTGTCCCGGCGCATCCGAACGCGGGTGTCAGCACCAATCCGAGCAGGCCAGCGGCTGCGACTAACGCATACATCGTAGACTCCTCCTTTGGTCCCGAAGGTTCGCGCACTTCACCACCCGATCCCCTGATACCCTGCATCCGACCGCTTTCCGTCAATGACGCGGGCCAGATCGAGCACGAGGGGCGGATGGCTGACCTGTTCGAGGAATGCTCGATACTCATCCGAACGTTTGGTGAGCACGATCACCTCCGACTGTTCGACGACCTCCTCGAGCCGGCGCCGCATCAACGACGAGATGTGCGGGATTTCCTGCTCGATATAGTCCTTGTTGGCGCCGAACAGGCGGGCCAGCTCCACTTCACGATCAAATATCGTCACGTGGAGTCCTTTGCCGATGAGTGTTTCGATCAGGGTCACCATCGGGCTTTCACGGAGGTCGTCCGTGCCGGCTTTGAAACTGAGCCCGAGGACACCGACCCGCTTTTTGCCCGTGCGGAGCACCATCTCGACACCGCGCTCGATATGACGGCGGTTGCTCGACAGCACGGCATTCAGCAAGGCCACGTCGACATCGGCGGTCTTGGCCTTGTACGCCAGAGCACGCAGATCCTTGGGAAGACAGGATCCTCCAAAGGCAAATCCAGGCTTGAGGTAATAGGGCGACAGATTCAGCTTCGTGTCCTGGCAGAAGACCTCCATCACCCGATGACTGTCGATGTCGAACGCTTTGCACAGAGCCCCGATCTCGTTGGCAAACGTGACTTTCAATCCATGGAAGCAGTTGCAGGCGTATTTCACCATCTCGGCTTCCTTGACGCCGATGGTGATCACCGGCGCGTCGAGATGCGCGTATAGCCGCTGAAGCATCCCGGCGCTTTCTTCGTCATCGGATCCGATCAGCGTGAAGGGCGGATGATGAAAATCCGCAATCGCCGTGCCCTCGCGCAGGAACTCCGGATTGATGGCGACGGCAAAATCGCGGCCATTCTTCTTGCCCGAGTAGACTTCAAGCGTCGGCACGACCGTCTCGGCGATCGTCCCCGGCAGCATCGTGCTGCGGATCGCGACTACATGGAACCGTCCTTTGCCCTCCAAGGCGATGCCGATCTGCTTGCAGGCTCCTTTGACGTATGAGAGATCCAGACTGCCGTTGGACTGCCCCGGGGTGCCGACACAGACCAGGGAGATATCGGTATTCCGGACGGCTTCCGTGGCATCCGTCGTCGCCCGCACTCGTTGGTCCTTCACCCCGCGCCCGATGAGATCCTCGACGCCGGGCTCCACGACGGGCGACCGTCCTTCATTGATGATCTGTACTTTTAGGCCATTCGTATCGACACCGATCACTTCATGGCCGCTGTCCGAGAAACAGGCCGAAGAGACGCAGCCGACATACCCGAGACCAAATACGCTGATTCGCATTCACGCCTCCTGTCAGGATGTCCTGAGTTGTCGTGGGTTGAGACCAGACGCACGGTCGGCCGTCGTATGGGGAGGTCGCGTGTCCGCCTGGTCATACTTCTGCTTCCAGCGCCCGCGAGCCGACTCGCAGGCTTCAATAAACGCATCAGCCACCGGCGCCCAGCCGAACTGCGCTCTGACTTTACGCGCCGCCGCTTCTCCGAGCTGTCGGGCGAGGGCGCTGTCACGCAACAGGCGAACGACGGCGTCCGCAAAGGCGTCCGGCTCGTCAGCGATGAGGACCTCCGTCCCGTGGACAACCGGCAACCCCTCGACGCCGATTGAGGTCGACACGACGGGCTTTTCCATCGCCATCGCCTCGAATACCTTGAGCCTGGTGCCTCCGCCGATTCTCAGCGGGATGACGTACACGGCTGCCCGCTCGAGAAAGGGGCGCACGTCGTCGACCCGGCCCGTGACGCGGATATTCGGATCCTCCCGGCTCAATGCCGTCAGAGCGGGAAAGGGCTTCCGGCCGACGACCGTCAGCACCACCTCCGGGCACGAAGCGCGGATTTTCGGCAGGATCTCGCGCACAAAATACTTCATCGCATCGTCGTTCGGCAGCCAGTCCATCGATCCGCTGAACACCAGGTGGTACGGTTCAGGCTTCATTGCGACGTTCGACGGACGAAAGTATTCCGTATCCACCCCCGTGGGGATGTCCCGGACCATCGGGACGGCATAGTCGCGTTCGAAGATCGATCGATCCTGCGGCGATACCGCCACAATCGCGTCATACCGGCCACAGGCCAGACGTTCGAAGGCTGCCATGCGGCGCCATTGAGAGCGGAACAGCATGCGCGCGAGCCGGCCGCTCTGGGTCTCCGCATGCCGTCGCCAGATGACGGCCTCGACGTTGTGCTGAAACAGGACCGAGGGCCGGGAGAGCGTGGGCACGTTCACGCTGGGAAACAGGAAATCACAGACGACCACGTCCGCCTGTTCCTGCTCCTGGGCAATGCGCCGGCCAAATTCGACCGACGCGTATTTTTCGACCGCGTAGGGAAGCCGCGACCCGAGATTCCTCAAGAGCTCGGCAAAAAACCGAAGGGAAAATTTTTCCGATGTGCGGTGCGGCACACGAATCAGCTCGTGGCAGTACTCCGCCGCCCGTGTGACCGCATCGGGCGCCGCGGTGCCGTCGTCGAGCGCAAGATAGGTCACGTGGTGCCGCTGCTTCAATTCGCGCAGCATGAAATACGTGCGGATTTTTCCTCCCGTATCGACAGGATGCAGCAGGTTGGTTTTGAGCCAGAGCAGTCGCATATGCTCACACAATCTCAGATCTCAGATTTCAAATGGCCGGCAAGATCTCAACCACCAGCTGTCCAATTCACATCGCAAATCGCAGCTCTCTGCTTTCAGATGTATGCCATCTGAAATGTGGGATTTCAAATCTGAGATTTCGCGTCAGGCGGCGAATTGCTCAGTCTGTCCAACCTGGAGATTTGCCAAGCGTTCCAGATCGATGGCCGCGTCGCTATCGAGCGGAACGAGCACGCTGACAAACGTCCGATCGCCCGTTCCTTGAGCATCGGCAACGAGAATTGACGCCGGCAGCCGGCGCGCATATTCGGGCGACACCCACCCCTCCTCCACGAGGACTTCCAGCGGCGTCGCCACCCGTCCCTGTTCGACGAGCCAGATGGCCACGGCAAGCATGGGGCCGTTGGGGTGCTGCACGACGACCCGTCCGTCGGCCTGAGCCACTTTGCAGTCAGGGGCAAGATGGAATCGGAGCTGATACCGGTAGGCACCGACAGTGGTGACTTGATCCTCAATCAAGAGATATGAGCCTGACGCACGATCCGGTCGCTTCACGAGCTGTATGTGACGCCGATGACCTACCGGCGGGTTCAACCGTTCATAGCCGTTATGCTCTCCCGTGCACCGCGCCGCCTCCGCCGTGGCCGTCACGTCTTCTAACGTCGTGTCCGCAACTTGAGTCCAGGAAAACGGGCCGTCAGGCTGCGACTGGGACTGCCCTGCCACCAGCAGCGTATTATGGCCTGAGGACGTTCTGAACTGGTCGCGCAGCGCCCGGTCTTTCGTATAGGTGTAGGTGCCAGGGTCGACGACCCAGGTGACCCCGCCGGTCGCGTACTCGAACGACAATGCATCGGCATGCGCATGCACGTAGTTCATGGCGCCATGCGAACCCGCATCAACGAACACATAGCTCGACTGTGCCTTCCAGCCATCCCGTAACACGACGAACCCGCTCGAGGAAAACCGCCGGACGACGCTGTCCGGTTCGACGGAAACCAGACGGTCATACGCCTCAAGCCCCTCCGGTCCCAGCAACCAGAGCATTTCTGAGCCGGCAGGCCCTGCGGCCCATTTCCACGTTCCTTCTCCGCACAACGCGGCTCCGAGCTGCAACGTATCGCGGAAGTCACCCGCCTCTCGTTGCTGGAGCGTCAAGAGGCGGCCGCCGTCATCGTCGCCATAGAGCGTGCTCATGCCGTCCGGTCTCGTGATCCACATCAGATGGTCGAGCATCCGTGCGAGCGACTGTGAAACCGCCGGATCCAGTGCAACCCCCGCGGCACGCGCCAGCAGCATCGCGTGGATGTAAAAATCGGTCGTATAGCGGTGGTAGTAGGAGGCATGTTCGAAGTACACCCCGTCGGGCTGCACCTGGCGCGGCAGCTGTTCGAGCAGGATTCGCAGTCCCAGGTCACGCCAGCGTGCGGCATCGGCCGCCCATGGCAAGGCGGTGCCAAGGTACAAGAGGCCCAGCGCTTCTCCGGTCAAATGCGTATTCGGTGCGAAGTAATAGGAGAGATACGTTTCAATATAGGAGCCGTGCTGGACCAGGCTCTTCAGAGCCCTCCATATAATGGTAGGGGTCAGCCGCCCGGACCAGGCAAAACAGGGCAATGCCCAGAGCCAGGCGATCGACCGAAACGCCACTTCGAGCGTACTGGCCCAGTTGATTCCCCGGCGGGGAGGATTTGCATCCAGCCAGCCCGTGAGCTGGCTGATGAAGGCATCGGCATATCGGTCGTCCTTCGTCAGGAGATAGGCCTGGCCCAGCGTGACGAAATGCCCGTGTCGATTCAGTTCCCAGGTGATCTTCTTATCGCCCGCAACGTCAGGATTGAGATAATTGATCGCACTCCAATGCACCTGCCCCGTGCGCTTGCCCGACAACGGCTCCAAACGCCAATCGATCGGTTGCCCGAACGACAGATTCGCGAGGCCAAGCAGGTCGAACCGTCCCGCCATGGCCCGGTCGGCACGGTCAAGCAACCGCTCGCATTCGACCGGAAACCGGCGGCGGATCAGCGAAACGGTCAATTCGCGCATACCGAACAGCGGCATGAAGGGACGCCGGCTGAAATCCAGGCCCCGCATCACCCCCAGCACGTCTTCGGCAACGGTCTCGACGGGACCCTGATCAAACGGAGGCACCAGCCGCCGACGGAAGGCCCGGTCGTTCAACTCTCCCTGCTCTATGCCGAAGATCCGCTCGCCGGACTTCAATAGGAATTGCCGCCCCCGTTCATGCCACTCGGCGGGCGCCATGGCGGCGATTTTTTTCAACTTCGCTGAAATCGGTTTCATGACGCCGTCAGGCCGAGACCGCCATCCGCTCTATCCGTTCTTCGAACGGCTCGGGCTCCTCACCGTCCACCGCCATGCGCAGCCACATCTCCAGATTGACGAGGAGCCAGAGACGGTCTCCGTGCGAACGGGTGCCCGTCACATGCTCGTCTACAATCCTGCGCACCGTTTCGGGTCTGAACAGTTTGCGGTCCAGAGCCCGCGGACCCAGGACGTACTCATCGAGGGTGGAACGAAACGCGCCGCGCATCCAGGAACCGAAAGGCACCGGAAACCCCATCTTGGGTCTGGTCAGGACGGCCTCGGGGACGAGATGCCGAAGCGCCTCCCGCAGGACCAGTTTCGTCTGCCACCGCTTCATCCGCTGGCCCCCGGGAATCTGCATCGCCTGTTCGACCACCTGGTGATCGAGGTACGGGACCCGGCTTTCGAGCGAGGCGGCCATGCTCATTTGATCCTGCTTCATCAACAGTTCCACGAGATGAGTGGCCACGTCCGCGTAGCTCATGCGCTCCAGCAGCGTGCCATGGTGCTCCTCCCAGTACCGCAAACCTTCGGCGTACGGGTCGAGGGTGCCCATCGTGCGCCCGTCCAGAAACAGGGACTGCTGCAGGGATTCGGGGAACACCGAAAAGTTGTCAAAAAACACGCCGCGTGGTCCGGGCTCGTACGCCAACACCGACCGCGACGCATAACGCTGAATCGGCAACGGCAGGCGCGACAGCGCCCCCGTAATGCCTCGGCGGAGGAAGCGAGGCACACCCTTCCAGTACACACGGCCGATGCGTTCGTTGAGGGCCGTCACCCGGTACCGGTAGTCGTACCCGAGAAACAGCTCGTCCGCCCCCTCGCCCGTGAGCACGACTTTGACGTGCCGCCTGGCGAGGCGCGACACAAAGTACAAGGGCACGCTCGATTGAAACGCGATCGGCTCGTCCTCGTGCCAGATCAGCCGGGGCAGGGCCTGCATGAACTGATCGGCCGACACGACCACCTCATGGTGGTCCGCTCCGATGGCGCGCGACACCAGCCGGGCATACTCAAGCTCGTTGGCTTCGCGCTCCGCAAACCCGACCGCAAAGGTTTTCACCGGATGCGGCATCATCGGCGCCATCATCGCCGCGAGACCGCTGGAATCCAGTCCTCCCGAGAGAAACAATCCCAACGGCACATCGCTCATGAGATGGCTCTGCACGGCCCGCTCGAGCCCCGCTTTGAGCTGATGCGCGCGCGTGGAAAGCGGGATGTCCTCATGCAGGCTGTCCTGAGGCGGATGCCAGTAGCGGCGGACGCGACATCCCTGCTCCACCGACCATTCCAAAAGATGTCCGGGCAGGAGCTTGCTCACTCCGCGGTAGAACGTTTCCTCGCCCGCCACATAGCGGTTCGCCAGATACTCCGGCAGAATGGTCTCATTGAACTTGCTCTTTAATCCGCCTGACGCCACGATGCCTTTGATTTCCGACGCGAAGAGCAATTCCCGGTCGGTGGACGCATAGTAGAGTGGTTTGATCCCCAACCGGTCGCGGACCAGGAGGAGCTGGCGCTGCCTCCGGTCCCAGATGGCAAAGGCGAACATCCCCTGCAGACGCTCGACACATCCGGCGCCGTAGCTCTCATACAGATGGAGAATCGTTTCCGTATCGCTCTTGGTCCGGTAGCGATGTCCGGCCCGCTGCATCTCACGCCGGAGACCGACGTGGTTATAAATCTCGCCGTTGAAGACGATCCACACGCTGTCGTCCTCGTTGCTCATCGGCTGATGGCCTCCGGCAACGTCGATGATCGCCAGCCGCCGGTGGGCCAGCCCGACACACCCGTCCATCCACAGCCCCGCTCCATCGGGACCTCGATGCTGTTGCACGTCCGCCATGTGGACGAGACGGGAACGCTCTACCCGCTCCCGCGGATCAAATTTTACGATACCCGCAATGGCGCACATCGTTAGGCGGCCTCCCTGTTTGAGGCGGATGCCAGCCGCCGGTAAGTGTCGGCCCAGGCGGGACCGACGTTGGACCAGTCGTATTGCATAAGCGACTCCTGTGCGCGCTTCGCCATGAGCACCGCGCGCTCCGGTTGTTCGAGCAGTAACGTCGCGGCCTTGGCCATGGCGTAGGGATCACCGGCCGGCACCAACGTCCCTGATTCGCCGTCCTGCACCATGTTGGGAATATCGCCGATGGGGGTCGTGACCACGGGCATCCCGGACGCCATGGCTTCGAGGACCGACAGCGGCTGGTTGTCCACGAAAGAAGCGTTCAGGAACACCGAATGACGATCGTACAGATCGGGCATCGAGGCCGGCTCGACCGGTCCGATAAAGCGGACATTCCTCACTCCCAGCGCTTGGGCCAGATGCTTCAGCTCGGGCTCCTGCGGCCCTTGACCGGCAATCGTCAGCGACGCGGCGGGAAAGACGGTCTGGATCATGGCGAATGCGGTGAGTGTGTATTCGATCCCGTAGTGGGGCTCAAAATTTCTCACCGAGAGAAATTCCGGCAGGAGCGGCAGCCGCTCGCGGTAGCGGAACTGAACGGTGTCGATGACGTTGTGGATGACCTCCGCCTGATAGCCATGACGCGCAAAGACGTTTTGGAGAAACACGGAAGGCACCACGATCTTGTCGACCATTTTCAGCCAGGGATGCACGAGGGACCCCCAGTTGGCCAGGTGATCGTCGGCTTCGCCGCTGTGATAGTTCAACAAGATCGGCTTCCCCCATCGGCGCGCGGCCACGATGGCCGGCATCGGCGCCAGCAGAAAGGACCAGTAGGACGCCGAGGCGATGTGCACGACATCAGCGCATCGGAGCTTGCGAAGGGTGGGCAGATAGAGCCCTTCATTCGCCACGGTTCTGATGTACCGCAGGCGCTTGAGCCATCCCGCTCCCCGCGGAAAGGGCGGATTGATCGGCACCAGTTTCACCTCATAGCCGTCCACACGGAGGTGGTCGGCGAGCACCTTGGCCTGCACGGCTTGACCGCCAAGGATGCCGAGGCTCGGCGCGACCATAGCGATTCTCGGACGAGACACTCGATGAGCAGTCATATCGGTCACCTCTGTACACTCACTGATCATGACGGCCAGGACGCCATGGGACGCACATCTGCCGTCCTTCGGACAGCGGCGGACGGCGACGTTCTGACCGGACGGGCCGCCGCCGTGGTCCGCCGGTCCAGAAACGTGCGGCACCACAATTCAAAGGACATCAGGGTCCACAGATGCAGATCCAGCGGCCGGCCCTGCTCCTGCCGCTCGATCAGACGTTTCACATACGCCACGTCGAAAATCCCCCGCCGCCGGAAGGTGTCGGACAGCAATAACTCCTTCACCAGAGGCCGGAGCGGCCCGCGGAACCACCGGTTCAGCGGCACACCGAATCCTTTCTTGGAACGGTCTAGAATTTCGTCGGGCAGCAAGCCGCGCAAGGCTTTGACGAAGATGTGCTTGGTTTTTCCGCGATGCAGCTTCCAATCGGCCGGAATCGTCGCAGCGAATTCCACGAAGGGATGGTCGAGCAGCGG
>DASVBB010000030.1:0-3855 GCA_036376045.1 Nitrospira sp. | reverse complement strand
TGAAGAAGGATATACGAGCAAGCTTGGAAGGATCATTTAAGCTCGCCATCGCCTGGGAAAAGGGCGCGTCCCGGGCAAACGATTGCGAAGCAATCGGTGGGTCGGTGGGTGAGAAGGATCGCCCAGGGTTGGGCGGGTGAGAAAGGCGACCGCACCGACAGGGCCCTGCACCCCTCGCAAGTCGCGATAAGGCGAGCATCCCACGTTACGCGGAGGGAAAGGGTGCCGCGTAAGGCCTTGAAACCTCGCCATTATAGGCTGCTGTCGATTTCCGCCTCCCGCGACGACTATGAAGTGTAGGCCGTGAATGCTCAATCGGGAGGGGAAGAAACATGAAATTCATCTGTCTTGGTTATGCAGACGAGAAACAGTGGGAGAAGATGTCCGAGAGTGAGCGGAATGCGTTGATGGATGAGTGCTTGGCGTATGACGATGTCCTGCGGCGAGACGGACACTTTGCCGGTGGTGACGGGTTACAAAGCGCCAGGAACGCCAAGACCCTGCGATGGCAGAAGGGGAAAGTGCTCGTCACGGATGGTCCCTATGCCGAGACGAAAGAGCAATTGGGCGGCATCCTCGTGCTCGAAGCCAGGGATCTGGCCCATGCCGTCGAGTTGATGTCGAAACATCCGGGTGTGAAGGCAGGTCCGTTTGAGATCCGACCGGTCGAAGACTTGTCTGCCATCGTGGCGGAAAGCGAACGGCGACGAGCGAACACACGTTGAACGGACAAAGAAACAGAAACGGAGGAACCAATGCTCAAGACAATCGCCTATAGCGTGGCGGTTCTGGTGGGCGCAGTGCTGCTCTATGCCGCGACCAAGCCGGATACCTTCCATGTCGAACGGTCGATCAGCATCCAGGCACCGCCGGAGAAGATCTATGCCGTGCTCAACGATTTCCACCAGTCGGCATCCTGGTCGCCCTATGAAAAGAAAGACCCGGCGATGAAGCGGGCCTTTACCGGCCCGGACAGCGGGAAGGGGTCGGTCTATCACTTCGAAGGCAACAAAGAGGTCGGCAAAGGGAAGCTGACGATTACGGAGACGATTCCCTCATCCAAAGTCGTCCTTGCCTTGGATATGGTCGAACCGTTCGAGGGCCACAACACCGTCGAGTACACCCTGGACGCCAAGGGCGGCTCGACCGAGGTCACGTGGGCAATCCACGGACAGCAGCCCTACATCGGGAAGGTGGTCAGCCTGTTCATCGATTGCGACAAGATGATCGGCAAGGACTTTGAGGCCGGGCTGGCGAATTTGAAAGCCTTCTCGGAGACCAATCTTAACGCCAGCACCTCCTAGTCTCCCAGCGAGGTGTCTCAACTGGTGTTGAGAGGGTCCTGCCAGCCCCCGGCCGGCGACACCAGTTGATGGACCTCATGCGGTCCCCAGGTGTTGGGATCGTATTCGAAGACGGGAGTGCGTGCCTTCAGGACCGGATCGACGATTCGCCAGGCTTCCTCCACATAGTCCTCGCGAGCGAACAGCGTGGCATCGCCGGCCATCGCATCGCCGAGAACCCGGGCATACGCGTCCGTGTCTTCAGTGCCGGGCCAGTGGCTCGCGACCATTTCCACCATTTGCCCGAGCATCTGCTCCTCACGGTCCATCACCGTCGTACCGAACGCGATCGTCACCTCCGGGCTGATTCTGAAACGGAAATAATTCGGTGCAGAAGAGGATGCCGCAAACACCGACGGAGGCCGCCGCAACCGGACGATGATTTCCGTGCAGGTCACCGGCAGATTTTTCCCGGCGCGGATGTAGAAGGGGACCCCTTGCCAGCGCCACGAGTTGATGAACAGGCGCAGGGCGATGAACGTTTCCATTTGCGAGCCTGAGGCCACGCCGTTTTCCTGCCGATACCCGCGAAACTGTCCGCGGACGATGTTCGAAACTTCAAGTGGCGGAATCGCCCGGAGGATCTTGACCTTTTCATCCCTGATCGACTCGCTGTCCGTTCTGACCGGAGGCTCCATGGTCAGGTAGGCCAGCACCTGAAAGAGATGATTCTGGACCACGTCGCGGAGCGTGCCTGTGCCGTCATAGAACGCGCCCCGACCCTGGATGCCGAAGTTCTCGGCCATGGTGATCTGCACGCTCTCCACCAGGTGGCGGTTCCAAAACGACTCCAGGAACGTGTTGGAGAACCGGAAGAACAATAAGTTATGCACGGGGCGCTTGCCCAGGTAATGATCGATGCGGTAGATGGAGGTTTCATCGAAACTCTTCAAGAGAATGCCGTTGAGCTCCTTGGCAGAGTCAAGATCGGTCCCGAACGGCTTTTCGACGATCACGCGCGCGTCATGCACCTCGCCCGCCTTCGCCAATTGGTCGATGACCGTTTCGAACAGGGCAGGCGGGATGGCCAGGTAATGCGTCGGCCGCGAGGCTCCGTCGAGCGCTTTGCGAATCGCCTCAAAGGTGGCGGGGTCCCGGTAGTCGCCGTCCACGTACCGCAGCAATCGATTCAACTGCTCGAACGCCGCCGCATCGATGCCGCCGTGTTTCTCCAGACTATCTTTGGCCCGTGCCCGGAGCTGCTCCAGGGTCCAGCCGGCCTTGGCGACGCCGATGACCGGCACGTTGAGGCGACCCCGTTTCACCAGGGTTTGCAGGGACGGGAAGATTTTCTTATAGGCCAGATCGCCCGTGGCCCCGAAGAAGACGAGCGCATCGGAGTGTGAATCGTCCATCATCGGCATCCTTCCCGCATCTCATTTACCTTTCACTTCCACATGCCCGCCGAACCCGTAGCGCATGGCTGACAGCACCCGATCCTCGTACTCGGCTTCGCCACGTGAGGCGAACCGCTGGTACAGCGCGGCCGAGAGGACGGGGATCGGCACGGCCTCGTCGATCGCCGCCTTGACGGTCCATCGGCCTTCGCCCGAGTCGGAGACACGGCCGGAAAATTGGGAAAGATCCGAATCTTTCACCAGGCCGGTGGCCGTCAAATCCAGCAGCCACGAGGCAATCACGCTGCCGCGGCGCCAGACCTCCGTAATATCGCGCAGGTTGAAATCATACTGATAATGTTCCGGGTTTCGCAGCGGCGTGGTCTCGGCATCGATCGTATGTTGGTGCTTGCCGATGTTGGCGTTGCGCAGGATGCCCAACCCCTCGGCGTAGGCCGCCATCAAACCGTACTCAATCCCATTGTGGACCATCTTCACAAAATGGCCTGCCCCGGCCGGCCCGCAGTGGAGATAGCCCTGTTCGGCAGTGCCGCCCAGCGTTTCTCGTCCTGGCGTGCGCGGGACTTCACCGGCGCCTGGCGCCAGCGTCGAGAAGACCGGATCAAGTCGCTGCACCACCGGCGTGGGACCGCCGATCATCATGCAATACCCGCGGTCCAGCCCCCAGATGCCGCCGCTGGTCCCGACGTCGACGTAAGCGATGCGCTTCGCGGCGAGTTCCTTCGCGCGCCGGATATCGTCCACATAGTAAGAGTTTCCGCCGTCGATGAGGATGTCTTCCGCTTCAAGATGGGGCAAGAGGTCGGCGATCGTCTGGTCCACGACGGCTGCCGGGACCATCAGCCAGACCGCCCGCGGCTTGTCCAACTTCTTCACCAGGTCCGCAAGCGAACTGGCACCGATGGCTTTCTCTCCGACCAACTCCTCCACGGCTTTCGACGATCGGTCAAAGACCACGCACTGTTGGCCCCCCTTCAGCAGCCGACGCACCATGTTTGCGCCCATCCTTCCAAGCCCGATCATCCCGATTTGCATAGGATCTCCTTTGTCATCACACTTCTTCCGGACTGTCTAGCCGGCCTTTTTGAGCACGGCGCCCTTGGACGAGATCACCGTCATGAGCTCTTCCCATGATTTCACGAACGACTTCGCCC
>DASVBB010000026.1:0-6781 GCA_036376045.1 Nitrospira sp. | reverse complement strand
CGAAGAATCTGAGACACCTTGCCTTCGTCCGTCATCATGAGCGGCAGGTCCTCCGATTCTTCGAAGATGAGACTCACCGCATTTGACGCAAGCAGCGGTCGAAGCATGCCGCGCAGGGCGCTGAAGAGATTGGCGACTTCGAACTCGGATGCCTTCACCGTGACTTTGCCCGCCTCGATCTTCGCCAGATCGAGCAGATCGTTGACCAATTCGAGCAGGTCCTCGCCGCTCTTGCGGATATAATTGACCTGTTTGGTCTGCTCGCCGTTAAGTTCCCCGTCGGTGTGTTCGAGCAGCAGGTGCGACAAGGCCAGGATCGCGTTCACCGGCGTCCGAAATTCATGGCTCATATTGGAAAGGAAGCGTGATTTCATTTCGTCCGCGCGGCGCAAGTGCCCCGCCTTTTCGTCCAGCTCGGCATAGAGGGCGACCACACCGCGATTGGTGTCTTCCAGTTCGCCGTTCAGGCGGACCAGTTCCTGTTGTCGCTCGTGCAATTCCTCCAAGGCCCTGAGCAATTCCTGATTTTGCTGCCGCACCTCTTCAATGGGGTTCTGTGGCTCCTGCTTTCCCAACTGTTTGACGACTCTCTCCAATGCCTTGCCGGTCAAAAGCGGCGCCTTCGGCGGAAGAATCTTCGCCAGGCGGATGACGCGCTCCTCCGGCGAATTGGACCTGATCTCACACTGATCCATCAAGCGCCGTGCCGCGACGAGTGCCACTTCCCACTCGCCTCCGAGCGCAGGACTGTTCTCCGCAGCGCTCGAACGTGCCTTGCTCGCCGCACTGCGAGTCCAGCTGATCGTCACGAGCAACACCTGAGGGATGGTGGTGCCTTCGAGTTGGAAATCGATACGACCGGCTTTATGGGAATGCACAAAGAGCCGCGCAATTTCCGAGAGCGCGGTCGAGATCCTGGTCTGGTCCTGTCCGTCGAACGACAGCAGGCGCGCGACCTGACGCGCGCGCTGCCGGGCGGTGACCACATCGTCTTCATAGTTGAGTTCAAGCTGGCAGATCCCTTGGGGCATAACGTCTCCTGCTAAGGACCTTCGTGGATCCGCGTTTTAAGGACGACGACCGTGACATCATCACGCCCGCGCGTGAAGTCGCGATAGAGGATGCCGGCAATGATGCTGGGGTCTCGCGCAAGAAGTCCGGGATAGCGCTCGAGATCCCAGTGGGTACCGAGGCCGTCGCTGTGCAGGAGCAGGACGGATTGTGCCTGCCACGGATGAGAGAACTCCATGATCTTGCGGTAGTCATGGCCGATGATGCCGTTGTAGGACACCAGATGGCGTCGCTCGGCGCCGTTCAAGACCACCGCCGCAATATTGCCGACCCCGGCGAACCGAACAACCCCGGCCCCTTCGTCAAGGACCGCGACGCCGAAGGCCGCGCCCCGGGTCGGTTTGGCCGCCTGATGGGCCGCCTCCACGATCTCGACGGGCGAGAGTCTGGCCGGGGCTTGCCGGACGGCGTCGATGATCGCCGTCGCGGCGTCCGATGCGGTCACCCCATGTCCCAGCCCGTCGGCCACGGCGCAGAGCCAGCCATCCGCAAACCAACGTGCAATCCAGTTGTCGCCGCATGCCACCTCACCGGGTTTCGCCTGGCGGACGACTCCCACCGACTGCTCATGTGACGAACGTTTCCGGCCCGGCGCAAAGACCCGCGCGAGTACCGCCGTCCCCTTCCCCGTCTGTGAGTACAGGTCGAACTCCCCCGCGCTGCGGCGTACGGCGCCTAATCCCGTTCCCGGGCTGCCCGCCGTCGAATAGCCGTCGCCGAGCGACAGGGCGATATCGGGGATCCCGGGACCTTTATCCAACGACAGGAGTTCGACACCATCCTGCCCTTCGGAGCCAAACCGGCGCATCAGCAGCTGTCCGTCCTTCCCGTGTTTGACAAGATTGGTCGCCAATTCCGTGACAATCAGCGCGAGGTTGCCCACTTGCGACTCGTTCAGGCCTGCGTCGTGCCCAAGCACAACGGCCGCGCGTCTCGCGGCCGCCGGTTGACTCGACTCCGTCACCGGCACGCAGAGCTGATCAAAGGGTATGGTTGGGATCATTTCCATCTCACAATCGTGACCGTCGTGCCTTTCCCAGGCTGGCTTTCGATGTCGAATTCGTTCACCAATCGTTTGGATCCGCTGAGACCCAAACCGAGGCCACCGCGCGTCGTGTAGCCATCCTTCATCGCCAACGCGATATCGGGAATGCCGGGACCTTTGTCGAGAAAGATCACTTTTACTCCTCGCCGCGGTCCGTCGTTCAGGGCTTGCAGGCGCATCTCACCGCCGCCTCCATGAATCATCGTGTTCCGCGCCAGCTCGCTGGCGGCGGTCACGACCTTGGTTTGATCGACCAGCGACAGGCCTTGGAAGACGGCACACTCCCGCACGAGTTGGCGGGCCTTGATGATATCGTCCATTGCCCGCAGGCCGATCAGCTCATCGCGAAGGACGGCCATTGTTCGCCATCTTTCTGGCCGACTTGAGCAGGGTCATGCCGGCATCCACATTGAGCGCGGTCCTGACGCTCGGCAGCGCCAGGCCCAATTCCACCAGCGTGATGGCCACGGCCGGGCGCATGCCCACGACGACCGTCTCGGCGTCCAAGACCCGCGACATGGAGGCGATGTTGCTGATCATGCGGCCGATGAAGGAATCCACGACGTCCACGGTTGAAATGTCCAGAAGCACGCCCTTTGCCCGTTCTGAGACGATGCGCTCAGTCAACTCATCCTGCAGCGTCATCGCAACACGGTCGTGCATATCGACTTGAATGGTCACCAGCAGATACGGGCCCATCTTCAGTATTGGAATGCGTTCCATCCCTCGCTCCGTCTGTTCAAATTGTTTCGTCTATCGGAGTCTTGCGACCGGAGACATCGTCAGGCGGTCGGCGCCACCTTTGAGATCGTTGCGCCCATCCGTTGCAGCGCAATCTGGAAGGCATCTGCCAGCGTCGCCTTGGTGACGATGTCGTTCAAATTGACGCCCAGGTGCACGATGGTTTGGGCGATCTGCGGGCGGATGCCGCTGATGATGCAGTCGGCCCCCATGAGCCGCGTCGCCGCGACGGTCTTCATCAAATGCTGCGCCACCAACGTATCGACGGTGGGAACGCCGGTAATGTCGATGATCGCGATCCTGGCGCCCGTGTCCACCACGCGCTGCAGCAAATTCTCCATGACCACTTGTGTCCGCTCGCTGTCCAGCGTGCCGATCAGCGGCAGCGCCACCACTTCATCCCACAGTTGAACGACAGGCGTGGACAACTCCATCATTTCCTGCTGCTGCCGCAGGATCACCGACTCACGACTCTCCTGATAGACCTCGGTCGTGTGGAGCCCCAGCCTGTCCAGGAGTACGGTGAGGTCCCAGAGGATTTGACCCAATTGTTTGCCGTCCTGACCGGCCCGTTGCTGCGCGAGATTGAACAGGGGCTGCTTGAGCGAAAACACGAAGGTCGCGGTCTCGGAAGGACTAAATCCCTGACCCGCGCGTGCCTTGGAGATTTCGGCTAGGTTATCTTTGACCGGCTTCCACGCGGGCGACGCACTGTCCGCGCTGCTGGCAAAGGCCTCGCAAAACAAGTCCAAAAACTGCCGCGACGTCTCCCGCAAATCGGATTCCTTCACCAGATCGCGCCTCAACGTCAGCGACGATTGTTGATACGCTATCCAATCTTTCAAAATGGCATCCTGCCGGTTTCGAATGTCTTCTGCAAACTGCGTGTTCTGCCCCATGGAAGTCCTCCCCTTCTTAATGATGATTCGTTGAAGTATTCGCTCGGTAATCTTCGTCTTCCCGGCGTCCGGCATTCGGTGCCGGCGGTTAGTGAGCAGAGCCGCTACCGACATGCATTGTCAACACTTCGCGCATTCTCCGATACAATTCATTCACCGCCGCCTCCTTGGTCAGCAGCAAGATGGCGCCGGCCTTGAGCATCGCCTGGACGTTGTTTCCCGTGGCATTGACCGACAAGCCGATGACCAGGGTCTCGGGATAGATTTTCGTAATGTGGGCGGTGGCCTCGATGCCGTTCATGTCCGGCATATTGATGTCCATGACGACCAGCGCCGGCCGGAACTGCTCGACCAAGGCCAAGGCCTCCTGCCCATTCGAGGCCTCGCCAACGATATCGACATCGTCATAGGACTCCAGGACGCTCCGCAATCCCTCACGGACCATCGCATGGTCGTCCACGAGCAACACACGGATCCGCTGCTTTTCTGACGGTGCCGGGCTCGGCGTGGCGACGGTGGCTCGACCTTTCAGACTTGGAGACTCCCTCTCGAGCGCGCGCGTGACGGCTGCTCGGGAAGCAGAGGTCACGAGCGGCAACGACAACGTCGCCGATGTTCCATGCCCGCGCGATGAGCGAATGTCGAATGTGCCGCCCATGGCTTTCATCCGTTCGCGGATGCTGAACAACCCGAACCTGGAGGACGATCCGGCCCGGGAAGCGTCGTTTTGCTGCATAGCGGCATCGGCCAGATCGAAGCCGACCCCGTGATCACTGACTTGGACAGAGAGGTTGTCCTGGAGCTGCTCGAGGACGATGCTCGCCTCAGCCGACTGAGCGTGTTTGGAGGCGTTGATCAAAAGTTCGCGGACCGATTGGAACAATAAGACGGCTTGATCCTCGGGAAGGGCGATCTCCTGTTCCGGTACGTGCACGGTCACAGTGAGGTCATGCCGCTTCATTTGAGCACCCAGCCACACAAGGCCCGCCGCCAAACCCTGCTCATGCAGAATAGGAGGGCTCAGTTCGGCGACCAGCGTTCGAGTGTATTGGAGCGCCTCGGCCAGCACATCGTCGGTTTGCTTCATGATCTCGATGGCCCGAGAGGTCGTGTCGGGCAGCCGCATGCCCTGACCCAACTTGAGCTTGCCTAGTACCAGCATCTGCTGCAAATGGTCATGAAGCTCCGTGGCCAGGCGTTTCCGCTCGCGCTGCTCGGCAAGATTCAGTTCAGTCGCCAAGGCACGCAGCCGAACCTGCGACTGCATCAGTTCCTGTGTGCGCTCGGCCACGAGCTGCTCCAACTGCATGGCGAATTCCCGCAGACGATCTTCGCTCCGGCGGAGGGCTTCCCGTGCAAGCACTTGGACCGACACATCGCGAAAATAACACACGACGCCAAAGCGCTCCTCCGGTAACAGGATACGGTCGATCCGCCACTCATAGGATTCGATCGCTCCATTGTCAAGTCGCCGCTGGATCCGTTCCGTCGCGACGTGTGCCTCACCGGTTTCCAAGGTGTGCCGGAAAATGCTCACCAGTTCGTCGGCGTTGTTCTTTTCCCAGATGAGATGGGCCAGCTCGTCGAAATCCCGGCCGACGAGACCCGTCACGTCACCAAACACGGGCAGCGCAACGGGATTGACGTGGGCAATGCGGAAATCGGCGTCGACGAGGTAGACGCCGAGCGGCGACTGCATCAACAGTGTTTCGAGCAGCGTTGCGTTCCGTTTACGCTGCCGTGCGAGGTCCAGGTGGGCAGCCACGCGGGCCAGGAGTTCCTTGGCGCTGAAGGGTTTGATCAGATAATCGTCTGCCCCGCGCTCGAGCCCTTCAATGCGCGATTCTTCTCCCGCCCTGGCCGAGACGAGGATCACGGGGATCGTCATGGTCTCGGGATGTTTTCGCAATGCTTGAAGCAGACCGAATCCATCGAGTCGCGGCATCATCACATCCGCGAGGACGAGATCCGGCGGATCGGCCATAATGCGGTCCAGCGCAGTCTGCCCATCCTCGGCACTCGTGACCTGATAGCGGCCGGCCAATAACCGGCAGACGTACGCCCGCATGTCGGCATTGTCGTCCGCGACAAGGACCTTTAGGGAGGAGGCCGATGTACCTGGGCTCTGTGCCGTGATCTTCTCTCCTGTCGTGACACTGCCATCACCGGGCGAGTCAGGGGGCAGCCAGCGGAGGGCCTCCTCAACGTATATCCCGGCCCGAGTCGACGGCGACGCGACAGACCTTGGGAGCCGGACACGGTCCTGGGGAAGATGGGTTGCTCCCAGCGGGAGACGCACCGAAAAGGTCGATCCCTGATCGACCGTGCTCGCGACCTCGATCGTGCCGCCATGCAGCTGAACCAATTGCTTGACCAGCGTCAAACCGATGCCGGTGCCTTCGATGCTTCGGCCTTTCGCTTCCTGAACGCGATGAAACCGCTCGAAAATTTTCTCTAATTGGTCGCCAGGAATGCCGGTGCCGGTGTCCTGTACCTGGAGAACCATGCGGGGCGATGGATGGGACTCCTCACGCATCCGGACCGAAATACCGCCCGTAAAGGTGAATTTGAAGGCATTGCTCAGCAGATTCAGCACGATCTTTTCCCACATCTCGCGGTCGACGTACACCGGTTGAGAGAGCGGCGGACAATCGACCTCCAGTGTCAAGTGCGCCTGTTGGATCGCCGATCGAAAGTTGCCCGCCAACCCGGCGGTCATCTCCGCGAGGTCGGTCGGTTCGTAGCTGGCTTCGATGCGTCCTCCTTCGATACGCGCAAAGTCGAGCAGCGAATTGACCAATTTCAGCAGGCGCCGGCTGTTGCGAAACGCAAATTCAATTCGTTCCTTGTGCGCAGGCGCCTGTTCGGAGACTGAATCTTTCAGCGCCTCTTCCAGCGGATCGAGCATCAGCGTGAGTGGTGTGCGGAACTCATGGCTGACATTTGAGAAGAACGTCGTTTTGGCGCGATCGAGCTCGGCCAGTGCTTCAGCGCGCTTGCGTTCCTCTTGATAGGCCCTGGCGTT
>DASVBB010000025.1:0-8371 GCA_036376045.1 Nitrospira sp. | reverse complement strand
TGCCAATTGTGACAAACTGAGAAACGATTTTGTCGCGACCTTGAAGGAAGATTTGTTCACGTTGGGTTCTACCGCTGATCGCAAGTACATCCCTGATCTAGTTCGATTTTTTCGCAGAAGACCTGAAATCGAATTACGGATTGACGCGGCGCATGCGATCGGCATGATCGGCCCCGAAGATAGCGACGTGAATATACTGGTGCCAATGACCAATGATCCGGTTCCGGACGTCCGATATGCCGCGTACCACATGATTCCTCACGGCAAAGGGAAGGCTCTGGATTTATTGAAGGAGCGCATCGCGCGCCAAAATCCTGGCCGGGAGATTGAAAAACCAACCGATCCAGCCAAGTTTTCGATGCCGGTCGCGCCGGACAGTGTCTATCTTTATGAGTCCAGCGATGCAACGAGGGGCCGTCTCTCATATGTCGTGCGCAAGGGCGACGCCGCTTCATTTTTTAAGGGCAAGGCGAAAAAGGGTCCGTTTAAATGGAACCAATTCAAAGAGCAGTATCGCTATCAGCTCAAAGATGAGGACGAGGCGATGGATCAGGCACAACAAGCGGCAGGGAAGAAGCTAGAAAGCGAACAACCTCCGGATCCGGCCAAGAACATGGAGGCGTATGTGGCGTATATGCAAAAATTGGGATCAGTGTCGACTCAAGGCAGTATGGGCAAGATGATATTCGACCTTTATCAGCAAAATCTGTATGGCGACCCGACCGTGTATGTGTTGGAAGAGCGGCAGATCGGCCAGCGAAGTTATCCGACCAAGTACGCTGTGGTCTATCAAGAGCTCGCATTTAAACGGCCGGGGTACCGCTTGGCTTGGACGACGGTACCGGACGATGCGCTCAAGACCGCGCAAGTCGCCTCGTTGAAAGAGCAAAAGGAAGAAGAGGCGCACCAGGCGGCCAGCAAGAAAAATGAAGAGGCTGCAAAAAAGCGTGAGGCGGAACTGGATTCGTTAACAAAGAAAAAAGACGACGCGGAAAAGAAAACATTCAAGAAGGGCCAGTCCGACCTCGAAAAAGAACTCGGATTCTAAATCGTCATCATGCCAACACCCTCATTGATGGACAAACAGCGATGAACCTTCTGCGTCCGGTTCAGATGTGCATGACCGGGCTTTTGCTGGGGATCGCCGGCGCTGTCTTCGCGCAGCAGTCATTGATCGTCGCCGATGACGGCACCAGGGCGATCAGCTTCCGCAATCAGACCGGCAAGGTACTGACATTTGTCTGTCCTTCGACCCTGAATTTGAACCAGGGCATCTGGGGCACGGATATCTATCTCGACGAGTCTGCCATCTGCAAGGCTGCCGTGCATGCCGGCGTATTGACCCGGGGAACGACCGGACAAGTCACGATCGTCATGGGTACGGGGGCCAATGCCTTTGAAGGCACGTCGAGAAACGGGGTGACGAGTCTCGGGTATGGCCCCTGGAGCTCTACTTATTCATTCGTGTCGAACAGCCAGGCAGGACAGATTGATTGGTACACGAGTTATAACCAGGTTCCCGACGATTTCCATGCTCCGATTACTGTGGCGTGTCCACCGAAGGGAAACGCCGAGAGTGGTCTCTGGGGTACGGATGTCTACAGCGCGAGCTCGTCCATCTGCCTTGCCGCTGTGCATGCCGGCATCATTACGCTCGACGCCGGCGGCCGAGTTACAGTGACACTCAAGCCGAAGCAGGAGACATTCGTTGCCAGTTTGCGCAATGGGATCATGTCGAAGTTCTGGACCGGCTGGAACTATCAATCCTACCCGCAACCCTACACGGTCACGCCGGGTGCCATCGCCGTGGACGCGCCCACCTCTGCACCGGCACGGGACGCAGGACCAAGGCAGGCCCCGATCATCTCACCGGCCTCTTCCAGCCCTGGTCCACGTACGATGACCTTGGGCGGATTTACAGCAACTGGCACCGCAACCCCAATCGTGCCGCGCACGATTGGCTTAGCCGGTTTTACCGCCAGTGGCGCAAGCGCCTCAATCGGGCCACGGAACATCGCGCTTACCGGCTACACCGCAGCTGGCACAGCCATTCCGATTGTGCCGCGAACGATCGCGGTAAGCGGCTACTCTGCGACCGGCACCGCAACTCCCATCGTGCCACGGACCATTCCCATCACAGGATGGAACGGCGTGGGCGCGCCAATATCACCTTGAGGAGGTATGATGCGATTCAAACTCGGTTTCGTTGTCGTCGCGATCTGGACGCTTCTTTTTAGTCAGGCGGTTGAGTCTCAAACGGTTCCAGGAGACGTGACGTTCGACGTACCGCTCAACCTTACGCGGCTCTGGGGAGAAATCACGAAGGTGGCTGTCTCGTGCAAGATATCCAGCGACGCCCTCGTCGGTACCCGAAATAAGCAGCTCCAAGCTCAATTAGAACTGCCGGTGGCGGCAGGGCAACTGGTGACCACCGCCCGCGTCGTCGTATCCGTGCCCTCGACGGCATTCACCGATCCCACGATGGCTATAACCGGCAGTCCAACCGGAAAACCGGCTTCGTATCAGTGTGCTTTGTCGGGATTCAGCATGCTACCAGCCTCGAATGGCGGAGGGTGGAACATGTTCAGCGCTGAAAGCACGAATATGGCTTTCCGCTTAACGCCGACTCCATCAGCCATCGCAGGCAGCTTCGTCTGGTAGTCAACCGGCGCCTTGAGAGACAGAAGACACTGTTCGAGAAGCAGTCAGACGGACGGTTGATGCGGCAAGTGTAACGGTTATTGCAGGCCCGGCACCGATTTCCGGTTGGCCGTTCCCTGCAGATCCATGTCGAGCATCACCGGGCTGTCGGGATTCTTCGGCTCCAATCGGACCGGCATCCGATCGACCATGAGTTTGATCAACGGCATGGCGGCAATATAGGGGGTCTTGTCGGAACGGTTAGAACAGAGGCCAATGCGGATGTGATGAGGTCGGTTCTCCGGCGTCACTTGCGCAATGAGCGATTTCTCGATGAAGCCCACGACCATTCCGCTGCCGTCCGCGAGCTTGTGAATCTCATACGCATTCGATCCCGGCGCGTTGCGCTCCAGTAGGAGGTCCGGACTCTGCGTCACCAACGCCATCCCCAGCGGTTGCGGCGCAATGAACCCGTACGATCCCGTCGGAGCTTGTGAAAAGGGCACGCTGGGGGTCCGGAGTTCAGTCACGCCGTTCTTGGTTCGTAACTGCCTGCGGAGATCCGGCTCGTTGCCGGACGCCTCAATCACGACCGCCGTCGGCGCCGACTTGACCATCGGCATGACTTCGGTTTTGCCTGCCCCGCGTGCCATATGGAGGGGAAATGACGCGATCGTCAACAGGACAACACCCAGAAACACCGTGATTGAGGAAGATCGCACTCGCACTACCATTGGACGAACAACACCTCAGTGAGCCCGCTGGGCCCGAATCACCAATACCACAATCACGGCCGCCACTGCCATCAAGGGTCCGACGACGAATGCCCCCGTCATGGCGGCTTCCACGGATCGGTCGTGACGATTGCTCGAGAAGGCTTCGATCAGAAACATGCCGCCCAACATTCCGATGATATATCCGCCCAGCGCCGCCAGAACCCCCAGTGCGAATGTTTTCATACACGTGCTCCGGCTGCGCGAGAGAGATTGGTCAGGCTCATCGGTTCTGCGGCGGTTTGTCTTTTTGTGACTCCTTGGCCTCCCGCTCGGACGTACACTCTCTGTCTTCGCAGGCCTTCATCCCCTCCTCGCGATTCTCCTCGCAGGTATTCTTGTCATCCACGCTGATCGCATTCGCAAGGCAGTTTTTGAGCGCCTCTTGGGCGGTCTTGATGCACTCGGCACAGGGGCTCTCGGCGAACACCGGAGGAGACGAAAGGGTCACGAGCATCACAAACCCAACGATAATCTTGGCGTTCATAGGGAGGCCAGTGTGTGATGATTCAACGGTGAAGTCAACGTTGCCGAATCTGCCACAGCAACCAGAGGTTTCCACCATAGAGGATGATGCTGTGAGCGATGAACAGCATGCGGCCGGGGAGCAACATGTGCGGATAATTCGGGTCCGTCGCCCAAAACAGAAAGGTCCAGGAGAATCCCAGGGCGATCCATGTCACGAGCAGACACAGCGCGATGGTCATCACTCCTCGTCCTCTCGCCTTCTCGAACAACATCACATCGACCGATGTGATGATGGCCATCGCAGCAAAAGCCAAGACAAACACCATCAGCATCAACATCGGTCCAGCGCCGGGCCCCTCAGGTTCGAGGCAGGCGTAGACGCCCGTGCCCAACAGCATGAGAAACGCGATCAAGAGGGACCCGTACCATAGAATCCAGGCACGATTACCAAATACGATGCCCATCCATCCGGGTGTCACAGGCGCGTCAGTCGCCCGGATCCAGTTCCGGATTCCACGCGATTTCCCAGAGATGACCATCCGGATCCTGGAACGAGCCGGTATACCCGCCCCAAAAGGCGTCGTGCGGCGGATCTGTCACAACGGCTCCCGCCCGCCTCGCTTGATCGATGAGCGCATCGACCTCGGCCTTGCTTCGAACCAGGTGTCCCAATGAAAACTCGGTGGCACTTCGTGGACCAAGAGAAACCTTGGCCTCATGAGCCAGGTCCTTCCGGGCCCACACCGCCAGTTTCTGGCCGTTCACTAAGTCAAAGAATGCGACCGCTCCATGTTCGTACTCCGTCCCGACGATGCCTCTAGTGGGGAACCCGAGTCCGTCACGATAGAACCTCACGGCTCGTTCAAGATCGTCGACACCGATGGTGATGATTGAGATCCTCGGCTTCATGGATCCTCCTGGAGGAAAAAGCCGGAGATAGGCTACGAATCATGGATGGCTCTGTCAATGGAAGAGTCCCTGCGCGGGCCATACCGGATGAGATGCAGCAAGGAATCGATGAGGATTCGTGACATGAGAGTCCAGATCGAAGCGGAAGTGGGTGGAGGCCTCCCAGGAGAAAGAAGAGGACATCGCCCGGTCAGCAGGGGCACCTACTGCCGGACTCTCCACCCGTTTCCATATCGCGAACCGAGGAGAGTCTGGACCTCAGGCTAGACAGGGTGAAGTCTTGCGAGAAACTCTGAACCAGTCCTGATCAGACGCAGTTGGCCGGCACGACTCAGACGGTCGACCTCGACAAAGACCTCAGACCAGCTGAGATCCGGCAGGAGCGACGTCAACTCGTCCAGGCCACAACCCGGATGAGCTTTTACGGCTTGAAGAATCTGGTTGGCGACTCCTTGATTGAGCATAGCCTCCTCCCTCCGTTGGAATTACTGGACGAGCAATTTGCATTCCACAGAGAGCCAGGGAGGAAATCTCTGAGAGAAACCGGAACAACTGCAATCAATACATTGAGTTGAGAATAAACGGTCCGATGGGCGTGGGCGGCGTTCACGCCGCACACGAAGACGCCGCTTGATGGATGCGCTGTGCGGGATGAGCGGAATCGCGCCAACGGGTTAGAGAAAGTGCAGGACAGGGTGGCTCATTCGTTCGGTGGTTCATTCCTCGCCGGCTCGTTTTGATGTCGTGCCGGCTGTGTATAGAGCAATCTTGCCCCCGGCCTGAAGGTCACGTAGTACCAGATCCATTCCGACATCACACGAACCCGGCTGCGCAATCCAATCAGGAAAAAAATGTGTACGACGCACCAGAGCAGCCATGCGAGAAGTCCTGACACACGGAGTGGCCCGATCTGCGCGACCGCCTTGGCGCGGCCGATCGTGGCCAGCATGCCGCGGTCGGAATAGGTGAACGGCCGCCGTTGTTCAGTGGGCGTCTGTTGTTCGATGAGTTTGGCGACATAGCGGCCCTGCTGCATCGCCACAGGCGCCAAGCCAGGCAACGGTTTTCCATCGTTCCCGATACAATGAGCACCGTCCCCGATCACGAAGACCCAAGGATCGCCCGGAATCGTCAAATCCGGTTGTACCGTGATGCGGCCTGACGCATCACGGGGAACCGCGAGCGTGCTCAAGAGCGGTGACGCTTTGTTGCCGGCCGCCCAAATCACGCTGGTGGAAGGGACAAACTCCTCGCCGATCTTCACGCCGTTCTCACGGACTTCGCTGACCAGACTCTTCAGCCTGAGGGTGACTCCCATACGAGCTAAGGCCGTCGAGGCTTTCGCGGACAGGTCTTCGCTGAACCCCGGTAAAATCCGGGGGCCGCCTTCCACGAGCAGAATGCTCATGTCGTCGAGCCGCAACGACGGGAAGTCCGGCCCCATCGCCTTTCGTCCGATTTCAGCCAGCGCACCGGCTAATTCGACGCCGGTGGGCCCTCCCCCGACGATGACGAACGTGAGCGGCTCGTGTGTACCGGTCGCGTCCCGTCGCCGTTCAGCCGACTCGAAGGCGAGGAGCATCTTTTCGCGAAGCCTGACGGCATCGGTCATGGTCTTGAGCCCCGGGGCGAAGGGCTCCCACTCGTCATGCCCGAAATAGGCATGGCGTGACCCCGGAGCGGCGACAAGGATATCGAACGCAATCGGTGGGCCGTTTCGGACCGCAACCACCCGAGCGCCACGATCGATCGACACCACTTCGTCCATCACGACGTGGACGTTGGGTTGAGAACGAAACATGGTGCGTAACGGCCAGGCGATGTCGCCGGGAGAGAGCGCTGCCGTGGCCACCTGATAGAGCAGCGGCTGAAAGAGGTGATGATTGGTACGATCGATGAGCACCACGTCAGCATGCAGAATCGATGTGGCAGCCGTCAGACCCCCAAACCCCCCTCCGATGATGACGACCCGTTGGCGAGAACTTGTGTGCACTAAGGGCAGGCTACGTGCCAGTAAGAAAGGTGTCAACGGGGGGAACTATTGGAGGTGACTCTCGATCTCTCTATGGATTTCGCTTGGCAGGAACGCAAATCCTTGTGTTCAATCTCGCGACTGGTGGAGTCGTCCGGTTGAGTTTCCCGCACCACGACATTGTACATGTCGTCCTTGTATGTCACCTTCACTTGATACTGATATCCGGATCGGGGTTTCAAGAGGGTCTCATAGGTCATGGAACCGCTGCGATTCCCCAAAAACGAGGAACTGGAAAAGACGAACACCAAGCGACTCCACCTATTCGGCGGTATCCCGACATCGATCGTCGGTCGACTCAACTGAACAGTCCCCTCGTACTCGGTTCGACAATCGATCGTCACCCGATGGATATCGACAGCCGCGTGCACGCTTGAGAACCAAGATCCCGAATCTGCTGTGGTGCGCACATGGAGATTGTTGTCCGGCGTATTCTGGTAAGGCTTTTGTCCGCTGCAGCCGGCCAGGAAGGCAGCGGTCCACAGGCTGGCCAGGATGATCGACGTCCTGGCGAAATGCTGGTTCATCGGACGAGACGTTCTCAACAACGCGCCTTACTTGGTGAGATCCGGGCATCCGACATTATCCCCGGTCGCCCAATTCTTCACAGCCTGAATCAAGACTCCGTGCCCCATTGAAGGGCGATAGAGATCGATGCGTGTCTTTGTCTGATTCACTGGACTGGCATCTGCAACGAGAAGGTAATATCCCCCCTCGGGCTCTTTTCCGACACCAATCACCCCTTGATCATGGTGAAACTGCACATGCAGCTCGGCTTTTTTGGGCGTCACTAACACGGTGGGCCTGTAGGTGGTCACGATCACCTGATAGCTCGTCCTGGTCTGAGATGTCGTCTTGATCGTTTTCGACAAGCAATTCGGCCCCATCTTTTGAAAGGTGTTGGCCACCTGATTGAACGGTCGGTCGACTTCGAAGGTTTCTACCTTGGCGGAGAATGCACTGGGAACAGCTTTGCGAAACTCGTCAGGAGTCTGAGGATGGGACACGCACCCGGAAATCCAGATCACGCCCACCATCGCGATGAGGACACGATGCAATCGTTTCATGAGACCCTCCTGATCTGCCTGGCACGCTGGCCGACGCCAATCCGATATCTATATTTGAAAATGAAAACGGCGGATGGTCAATGGAAATGCCGATTTCATCGGAGCGGGCGGAAAATGTGGGATGCGTCTAGAACGAGGGGAAGGCTTCAAACGGAGGACACCCCCTCTATGCTTGCCTATTGCCGGGTAACCGCAGGGTGGTCTCTCAACCGGACCGCACAAAAACTCTGGACGGGGTCATCCTCCGCATCAGGATCCGCCCCTTCCCACAGGACGGACCGCACATTCCATCGCACCACCGGATACAGCACGATGGCTGTCGATGTCGCCAGCATTCCCAGCACCGGATAGAGCATGTCATCTTCCTCGAGTCTCGTCTGGACGCGCCGCGCGACAAGATCGTGTTGTTTCACCGCCTCCCGATGGCGGATTCGAGCAGACACGATGCGTTGGTAGAGGTTCGTGTCTTCGCCAAGCTGTCC
>DASVBB010000015.1:0-4842 GCA_036376045.1 Nitrospira sp. | reverse complement strand
ACCCTGGTATGAGATCGCGCAGCGGCTCGGCCGGCCGCCGGTGCTTTCGTACGCCTCCTACGCACTCGACAATTGGCGGCGCCTCGATCCTTCCAAACCGATCGCCCTCGACAACATCGTACTGCTGCAAAACTTTCTGGGCGGTCTCGATGAGGAATGGTTCGTCGTCGTCCATGTCCAGATCGAGCGGCAGGCGGGACCTGGGCTGGCCGGCCTGCTTCAGGCCATGCAAGGAGCTGCGCTTGATCGCGAGCCCGAAGTCGTCAGGGGGCTGAGGGCGTTGGCTTCTGCCCAAACCCAGATGCGAGACACGCTGCTTCGCATGAAGGAGCGTTGCGATCCCTATGTCTACTACACGCGTGTCCGCCCCTATATTCACGGGTGGAAAAACAGTCCCACTTTGACAGAGGGACTGCTGTACAGCGGCGTATCTGCTTACGCCGGTCAGCCGCAGACGTTTCGCGGCGAAACGGGGGCACAAAGCTCCATTGTGCCCTGTCTCGATGCCGGTCTCGGCATCGCTCATGCGCCCGATCCCTTGACCGTCTATCTGCAGGAGATGCGCGAATATATGCCGCCCCGCCACCGGGCCTTTCTTCAGAGCCTGGAGCAGGCCGTGGATGGTCGCGGCCGGCCGTTGCTTGCCGCCTACACTCGCGACCGCAAGACACAGAGCCCGGACCTCTGGACCGCCTATTGCGCCTGCGTGGACCTACTGGCGCAATTCCGCGACATCCACATCGGGTATGCCGACAGCTATATCCATCGCCAGCATCAGTCGTATGTGAGCAATCCCACGGCGGTCGGGACCGGCGGGACCCCTTTCATGGCGTACCTGCAAAAGCATCTCGATGAAACACGGCACGCGATTGAAGGTTAGCACGCCCCTCCGAATGCGCATCATCGTCTGGTGCCTTCTCTCCGTCAGCCTGTCTCTATACATTTGCTCCGGCTTGCGTCTTTATCCGTTCGCAGGCTTCGGATATGAGCACTGGAGCCGCGATGACGCCGTCGGCTCCTGGCACTCGATCAACTTCCCCTACGCCGCCGTCGCTGGCGGCGCGGACTACGGGAGCGGGTTTTTCAAGGTTGGCGTGTTGATGCCGTTTGCCACCACCGCCGACACGGCCCCGATCCCAAATCCCGCGTGGGGCTGACTGTTGATGGCGGACTCCGGTTATTCAGCGTCGTTGCAGGGGTATGCTTCCGATCGATGGGCTTTGAAGACTCTGACGCAAAGATGGTTCAGGCAGGAGTGATGCTGGGCTACACGTTCAAATAATCGGCTCCTTGCGAGGTTCCGGCTCAGGCACTGCGGATTTCGCCCAACACAAGACCGTCAAGGACAACATTTGTGGCCGCCGGACAATTTCGGCACCGATGATGACCATGATCCCGCCAAGCACCGTGCTCAAGCCCAAGGGTTCGCCCAAACACGCATAGGCCAGCAGCACGGTACACACTGGAATCAGGTTGTGGTAGGTCCCCACAGTCGCCGGCGACAAGGACTGTAACGACCGGCACCGAAGGAGAAAGACCGCTGCCGTCGCACACCCGACGTAGAACACCGAGACCAGAATGAGCGGTGACGAATCGTCCTGCACGGAATCCGACCAGGCCATCGATCCGAGAGAGAGCAGCAGGGAACTGCTGCCGAACATCACCGTGTTCGAGACCATCACACCGAACCGTTTGACGATGCCGGAGCTGAATACGATATGCGCCGACATCATGACGGTGAAGAGCAGCACAAACAGATCGCCGAACTGAATGGTGGCTTCTTCATGGGGAGCGGCGACCGAGAGCGCGACGACGCAGCCGGCCAGTGAGAACAGAATTCCGGCGCCTTTCTGGAGATTGATCCGATCGTGTCCGAACGCCACGCTCAATCCCGCAGTGATGGACGGCAGCAGCCCGTAGATGAGCGCATAATGCACCACACTGGTGTGCATCAGGCCCCAGGCCGCGACCGTATAGGAGAAGACGCCGAGAAATCCGATCAATCCCAACCGCAACAGATCAGGGGCGGACAACGACAGCAATCCTCGCCGATCCCACAGCCATGTGATGGCCAGGAGCAGCAGGAAACCGATCATCACTCTGAAGCAGGCGAGCCCGAGCGGCTGCACATGACTGTGCTGAAAGACATACTTGATCACCGGCGTGACCGAACTTAGCAGGACCACCACCCCGACGAGGCAGGCAAGGGGGACCATGGATGCCGTGTGCCTCGCGACCCCGTTGGTTGTGGCTTGAAGGCTGTGCACGGCGTCAGAATCCGGTCATGTTGAGGGCGTTCAGCTCCTCGATAAAATGTGAGAGGCGTGTTTGGTGGTCGGGAGACATGTGAACGATGGCCGCGCCTAAGAGAGGAGGCTGACTGTGGGTGACTCGGATGGCACACACGATCGCATTGTCTTCAGTGAGTGCAAACTCCAGTTGCAGCTCTTCGTCGACACGGAACGTGCCATCGGTCTGTAACCGAACCCCCTTTTCGGTCAGATCGACGATATGGCAGGGACGCACGTCGTCGCCGCGCCGTACGTTGCCGGTACGGTCAATTGCGAGACGAAAGAGCTGTCGTTGCTTGGACATGGATCGGATTCCGCTGACTCTCGGTAGACGACTGTCGTACTCCAAGTATAGCAGCCGGTTGGCGGACCTCCGTTGTCCCCGATTCGAAGGGGAAAGCCGGATGTGTAGGGGCGGCCATGATTGACTAGGCCCGCCAACGGGCGTATCGTTCCCTTTGAGAAAGGAGAACACACACGATGTCGGTCATGTGTTCCCTGGCCGCCTGTAAAGCTCAAACCGGCATGTGCGGGCATGAAAAGGCGATGCTCAGCGTCGCGTTGCTCGCAGCCATTGGTATCGGCGCTTACTTTCTCGTCTTGGGTTAGCGTCGAAGCGCCGGAGAGAGTCGGGCAGCATGGACCGATCTGGAGTTGCAGGGCTGGGTGTGAGCGCTGATCGCTTGCGGTCTATCTGAAGTCTACCCTTTCATACTTTCCGCCACTTTACGAGTGAGTTCATTTGCCGTGAAGGGCTTGCGAATGAACGCAAGCCGGCCTCCTACCGGCTCAAGAATCCGATCCGTATACCCCGACATATACAATATCTGAACAGTCGGCATCATGGCGTAGATCTGCTTGGCCAGTTGCGGACCTGTCATCCGAGGCATCATGACGTCGGTCAATACAAGACTGGGTGGGGTGGGCATGGTCCGCAGACGTTCGAGGGCCTCCATCCCATCACCGGCTTCTTGAACCGTATAGCCTGCCATTGTCAGCATGTCGCTCACAGCCATCCGAACGTCTCCGTCATCCTCGACCAACAAGATCGTTTCACCGCCAGTCGCCACAGGTTTGGGGGAAGGAGGCACCCATGATTCAACCAGTTCTGAACGAGGAAGAGCCACGGTGAACTGTGTTCCGGCATTCCGTTCGCTGGCCACCATAAGGAAGCCACCGTTCTGTCTCACCATCCCATAGACGCTCGCTAATCCAAGTCCACGACCTGTTTCCTCTCCCTTTCTGACGAAGAACGGCTCAAAGAGGTGTGCTTGTACCTCCGGAGCGATCCCGCATCCAGTATCTCGCACGATCAGATACACATATGAGCCGAGCTTCACACTATGTTCTCTGGCAACCTCTTCATTTATGGCCTCAGCAGTCGTCGACAATGTGAGGGACCCGCCGTGGGGCATCGCGTCACGGGCATTGGACACCAGGACTGTCAGAATGTGTTCGATCTGCTGCCGATCAACCAAGACCGGCGCTGGTTTGGCCTCGAGAGTCATCTTCAGGGCTATGCCTTTTCCTGCCAAGGAGCTCATCTGAGGATGCAACTCGTTGAGTACCACGTTGAGATCTAATTGACAGGGTTGCACCATCTGATGATGACTGAATGCGACCAGTTGCCTCGTAAGCTCCGCGGCCCGGTCCACTGCGCCATGGATCTGCCGCACCGAATCCACTGTGGACTTTGAATGCTCCGTCCCGTTGGCGATGTGCTCGCTGGCACAGAGAATCACGGTGAGTAGGTTATTGATATCGTGAGCCATGCCTCCCGCCAGCCGGCTCAAGGCATCCATTTTTTCGGCCTTCTGAGCGGCTTCTTCCAGACGTTTGTGAGCGGTGACGTCTGTGATGGTTTCGATAACATGGGTGCGTCCATCATGGGTGGTGGCTTTTGACCACTGGACAAGAAGATGCTGCTTGTTTGGCAGGCACACCTCATTCACCGTCACTTCCCCTGTGCTCAATGCCTGAGGCATCTTGCAGAACGCACAAGGTGTGGGGCAGCCGGCTATGGCTTCATAACAGCTTCGTCCGGAAAGGTTTCCTAGTCGTTGAAGGCCGGTTTCGTTTTGAAATTGAATCGTGTAACTGGCTGGATCGATGACGGCAACCATCACCGGCTGGGCGTTCAATAGGCTCTGGGGATCGTAGGAGGGACGTATTGGAAGCTCGGTACCAGACATGGAACACACGCCTCCGCTCTGGTGTCTAAGCATGAAATGTACCCCCCAACTCCGTTGGATCGGCGGGTAAGAAGCGACAAACCAAGTGCTCAATTGATCAAGGGATTGCCAGTCTCTATAGGGACGTTGCTGTAGGGGTGACTCACCCTTATGCATCGATAGGAATACTTTGGATGTATTGGAATTGATCCAGTGGATCATGGAGGATACCTCTGTAGTTTCGTGCGGAATCTCCGGTCGACCTTCAATCTCTGATATGATTCCCCCCTAACCGCCCACCGCTTTGGGTGATGACCTCGCGCCGAATGTCAGATGAAGCCTATCCCTCTCCATGATCCTCAGCTCGCGAGAACACTCGT
>DASVBB010000229.1:0-19213 GCA_036376045.1 Nitrospira sp. | reverse complement strand
TGTGCGGATCAATCCGATCAGGCCTGCTTTCGAAACGATGTAGGCGGCTGCTCCTGGAAATGGTTCAAGCGCGGCCCGGGCGGCCACGTGCACGATGCGTCCCTGGCGCCGCTGCAGCATGGACGGCAACACCGCCTGTGACAGGAGAAAGGCCGACGTCAGATTCATGGTGAGCATCCGTTGCCATAGTGAGACGTCGGTTTCCACGACACGACCTGCCGCGAAGCCACCGACGAGATTGATTAGCGCATCGATTCTTCCGGATGTTCGGATCACCTCATCCACGAGGCTCCGGACTTGTGCCTGGTCGGTGAAATCGGCCTTGAGCACAGTGACACCGGGCCTCTGCACCGGATTGAGATCGCCCAAGATGACGGAGGCACCCGTCGAAACGAACGCGGGAACGACCGTCTGTCCCAGTGCGCCAGCCCCGCCGGTAATCAGGACAACTTTCCCCTTCAGTTCCATCTTGTCGTGATCGAGGCCATCCATTGCGTTCAGTTATCGCGCATTTTCCATGAAGGTGAGTCTGCCACTCGCCACAATATGCAAACTATTCCCGCAGTGACGGCTGAGTATCACTTGGCGAGAAGAGTGTCCTGCTTTGGTTCGGACCTCCACCGGGTGAGCAGCCATTCTTGAGAATTCATCACCGGGCCCCCATCGAGGGGGTGAACACGTTCGTATGTGCCGTCCTGCAGCAACTGCCGGGCCTGCACGTTATCCTGAAGTCCGACGGCTAGGATCTCATTCATGATGATGTCGCGCCACTGCGGGTGAAGCACGGGAAAGAGTACTTCGACCCTCCGATCGAGATTGCGCGGCATGAGATCCGCACTTCCTACGAGCACATCGTGCTGTCCGGCATTGCGAAAGTAGTAGATCCTTGCATGTTCCAAGAAGCGACCGACCACCGAGCGCACTGTAATGGTCTCGCTCACTCCCGGGACGCCGGGGCGTAAGCAACAGATACCTCGTACTTGTAAGTCGATTTTTACACCGGCTTGCGACGCGCGATAGAGTGCCTGGATACATGTCTTATCGACCAGCGCATTCATCTTGAATGAGAGGTGCCCGCCACCATGCTCGCGGTGGTGATGGATTTCCCGATCGATTCGCTCAATCAGTTCACGCCGCAATGAGGTTGGAGCGACCAGCAGTCGCTCGTAGGATTTCTTGCGCGAATAGCCTGTGAGGGCATTGAAGAGATCGGAGACATCAGCCCCGATCACGGGGTCACAGGTGAAATAGCTCAAGTCGGTGTAGATGCGGCTCGATACGACGTTATAGTTTCCAGTGCCGAGATGGACATAGCGCCGGAGTCCATCCGCATCGCGCCTGACGACGAGACAGAGCTTCGTATGGGTCTTAAGCCCCCGCACCCCGTAGATGACGTGCACGCCTTCATCTTCGAGCTTGCGGGCCCATTCGATGTTGTTTTCTTCATCAAAGCGGGCTTTGAGCTCGACGAGGACTGCCACCTGCTTCCCGTTGACACGGGCCTCCATTAACGCGTCCACAATGGGCGACCGTGGATTGACGCGATAGAGCGTTTGCTTGATTGCGAGTACGTTGGGATCACTGGCCGCTTCGCGGACGAAATCCACAATCGGCATGAAACTATCATAGGGATGATAGAGCAGCAGGTCCTGTTGCCGCACCGCATTCAGAATTCCGCCTGGTTTGTTGAACACTGCAGGAACGGAAGGTTGAAAGGGCGGATCCTTCAGGTCAGGGCGGTCGAGCGAGGTCAATTCCATGAGCCCTGCGATGCCGATCGGATCGTCTCCTGTGTACACCAAGTAGGATGACAACTGGAGGTTCTTCGTGAGGATCTCCACAATGTGCTTTGGAGTCGTCATATCAACTTCCAGTCGCACGGCGGAGCTGAAGTCTTGCAACTCGAGCTGCTCTTCAACCGCGGTAATCAGATCGGGAGATTCGTCCTCCTTGATCGGGACTTCAGCGTCTCGCGTCACGCGGAACGGATAGGCCGCGACGATCTCGAGACCCGGAAATAGGAGATCCAGGTTGTCCGCCACAATCTCTTCCAGCCAGACAAAGCGCTGGAGTTTTTGGTGTTTCTCTAACTCTGCTTTTTTCGAAGTCCCGTCGTCCTGACCGGGAATGGGGACGAGACGTCGAAAGACGTCGGGCAACTTGACCCGCGCGAAGCATTCACCTCGTTCAGAATCTTTGACCACGACCGCGAGATTGAAGCTGAGGTTTGAGATATGCGGAAAGGGGTGGGTCGGGTCGATGGCCAGCGGAGTCAGCGTGGGAAAGATCTCCCGTACAAAGTGTTGGCGCAGGCCGTCACGGTCCCGCTGGCCCAGTTCATTGAAGTGGAGTACCTGTACGCCGGCCTCGCGCAGCTTGGGTAAGAGATCTTCCTTCCAGCACCGTTGATGCCGCTCAGAATGCACCGTCAGGTCACGGCATATCGCCAACATTTGTTCGGAAGGGGTCATCGCGTCGGGGGGTGTCTCACCTGCGCCTCCCGCAATTTGACGACGAAGACCAGAGACTCTCACCATGAAGAATTCGTCGAGATTTGTCGCGAAGATGGCCAGGAACTTGACCCGCTCCAGAAGTGGATGTCTTGTATTTTCGGCTTCCTCCAACACCCGAAGGTTGAATTGAAGCCAGCTGAGCTCGCGATTCAAAAATAAGCTTGGACTATCGAGGTTGGGGGATGTATCGGAATTCTGAGGCCGGTCTGGCGAAGAATTGGTCATGGCTATCGGCTATCGTCATCCTAATCATACCGGTTCGATAAAATGCAAGCAGGCGCTCCTCTCATGGTCCATCAAATACAGCGAAGAGCATTGGCGATCACCAGTTGGTTTGGCGAGAGAAACGGGGATTCGGCGCCGGAGGCAGCCGGAATCCCGTCATCGTTGCATCTCGATTCTATTCACGAAACCGAGTATCCTGCTGGGTAAGAGCCGCAAAGTCGGAATCTTCGCCAATGAGCATACGACAGCGGATGCGTTTTGAATCAGATCTTCTGAAGATTGAGGCGAGCGGTGCGTTTTCACTTGAGGAGGCAAAATCGGCCTTTCTGGAAATCCTTGCAGCTGTCGCGCAGTACCAGGCCACGAAAGTACTTTTTGACGGCCGCAACGTGATGGGAAAGCCCCGGGAATTCGAACGGTTTCTCTACGGCGAATTCGCGGCTCAAGAATGCATGAAGCTTATCGATACCCACAGAGTCGTTCCGCGGTTTGCCTATGTGCTCCATGAGCCTCTTCGCGACCCGGAAAGGTATGGGGAAATCGTTGCCGTCAACCGCGGGATGCTTGTGAAGACGTTTGATATGCCAGAGGATGCTCTCGAATGGCTGGGACTCACTCCACCCACCGCACCAGCCGCAGGCGCTTGAGAAGAGCACACGGCGAAATGGTTTCTGACGCCGTGGTCTTCTTTCCCTGGCTCTTTTCCCTTTTTTCTTCTCTGCGCGTGCGAACCTCAATCCGCTGGGATTCGAAAAAGATGGATGCTTTGATCCTTGTCTGAGCAACGGCCGGGCTGTCGTTTTTTCTTCCGGTCGGAGACGGCGACCAGGGTGTCAGGGGTGAGCCAAGCAATTCCCTCAACGTTGCCGTAGCTCTTGCTCGGGAAGCGGTAGACGGCCTCAGACTCCGGTATGACAGCGCGGGCCTTTTCGTCGATCTGAGCCACCCAAAGTCGGGCGGAAGCCTGTGAGACCACGGCAAGCTGCCCGTCGCGGTACGCGAGTGCAGCATAGTCCTCGAACTCAGCTTGTTGAGGCAGTTGGATCCGGTGCGAGGCCGTCCAGTCACTGCTCCGGGCGCGAACGAAGACCTCGATCCGGCCCTTGCCCTTGTGACCCGCCTCGCAGAGGGCATACAGGTGCTCCCGGTTGCCCCGCCACACGTGTGCGAGACCTTCGAAGCCCTTGTTGTGCTTTGCCAGGGGGGAAGGCAGTCGGGTACAGCGAATGAAGCGGGCGGCTTCATCGTACTCCACGACGAATCCGCGGAGCAGCCCGTCGAAGTCTTCCACCGACTCCACGAGGCAGAACACCTTGCGATTTCGGTGGTCGATGCAGATGTCCTCGAACCCCGACCCCAAGCTCGGAGCCGGAAGGAGCGCGTTGCGCGCCTGGCGCTTCAGTGAAAGATCGATGCGCGCCACCTGATTGAGATTGTCGAACACGACCAGGGCGGTGTGATCGTCGACCAGCGCGACGCCGCTCGCCTCCAACCGGCTGCGCTTCGTCCTGCCCGGTAGCAGTCGGAAGAGCTTTTCCTCACGAATCAGTTCGAGTTTTCGACTCACGAGTGTTGAACTACGAGTTCGGCCTTGTTGCTTCCATGAAAATCTCTTTCAATTCGGCGGGCAGCATCTTACCTGGCTGCCTATCGGCTAAGAACTGTCAAAACTAACAGGCGTTCGGATATTGATCACCACAGGGATGGTCAGATCCTCCTCCTGGCGGGGGGCGGGGCCAATTTTGAAGAAATCGCCCGCCTGTCGAGTATCCTCCATGGGCGTCTTCATCTGTCACATCATTGCCTCGGCTACGGGGCAGATAAGGAAGTGGGTAGGCCGAGGGTTCGGGTACCGAATCGTAGATCCTGAATCATTTTGATCCCGCAGTACCACTTCCGATTCAGCTATGCGCAGATCAGCCCTCCTACAGCTGCTGGAATACTGGTGTTTTCTCAAAAACGGAAGAATGGCACATCGTTTGCCATCCAAACATTTAAAGCACTCAATCGATCAGGGTGCTTGGAGGACCCCAACGGCGAAGAGCAGAGAAGAAGGATCATTTACGTGCTGGCCAGGTCAACCAACATCGTGATTGGCCGAGCTAAAACGATTACCAAGGGGGGATTGTTGATCCTGCTTTGGCTCCTCTGTGCTAGCGGTGCCGGGGCTGAAATATTCGATCTCTGCGGTCCCAACCACGGAACGGTGTTTGCGCTTCAGATTTGGAGGGCCTTTCACGGAGAGATTGACTTCAAGTTGTGTGAACGTCAAGGGCAGAAATTTCTCCTCGTGACGCGGGACCCAGATGAAGGGAAAAAGGATGATGATCAGGTGAAAATTCCTTTGAATGATGCCATGTATCAAAGACTACTGACGCTATACCAGAATGCCCACGCGTACTATCCTAAAGACGAGACGGGCGGTTTGGATGGTTCGACGTGGTGCCTGGAAACATTGAGAGAACTCTATTCCAAGGCATGTTTCTGGTCACCGGCATACCATGCTGAAGAGCGAGGGTTAACAGGATTGGAAAAGCTCGGGCGAGAATTGTGGAGCATCGCGGCCACAGAACGGAGGGACGGGCCACTCTACTGATGAGCGACAGGAGGCAGCTCGCCACGTGCGGGGGAGTGGCTCCCGACACCTCGGAGAGGCCGGAGCATTGGGTTTCCTAGAAGCTTAGAAACGTACATTATTTGCCGTCGCCAATCGCTTCCTTAAATCAAACGTAAGAATAAGTCGCTCAATCCACTCTGGCCCCTTCGAGGTTGTCCAGGAACAGGCGGATCTCCCTTCGTCAAGGTCAACACAACTTTCAGGAGGACCCAGTTCACGCTTTGCATCGTCTAGAGAGTACTGGCCAATCCTGCCTTGCCAATCGGTTCCCCCGATGCTTCCAGCGCTTGAACAGGCCGCCAAAACCATGAAGGAGGTAACCATGATCGGGCATTTCATATGGTCTGGTGGTTTGGGCATCGTCACCCATGCTCGCGTTTTTGGAGGCGCCGAGCGGAATTAAACCGCTGATCGCAGCGTTGCAGGCTGCGCCCTTGGTCACTTAGGTACGGCGCCGTAGGATAAATTAATGGCGGTTGCCGAATAGGGATACTAGGCCTTCCCCGAGTTCGTGTTGCGCGACGACACACAGGCCGCATATCGTATCGCGTACTCGATCCTGGCGCCTTTACGGTTCAAGGGTGCTTCCTAGGTATGCGTGGTTGGGTGAGGACAGTACATTGGTGGTATGAAAGGTGGAAACAACTCCGAATGACTAGGAGTTCGGCATGATTCGTCTTCAATGCATTCTGCTCTTCGCCATAACGGCCGGTGCCCTGCTCACTGGCTGCGCTGATGACCCTTATCCGGGTCGACAACGACCCGCGTACAGCTATGAGAACGTCGACATGGGACCGCCGCAGTCGGGTCAACAGTACCGGTTCGATGAACGTCCTCCAGCTTCAAACACTGATCCTTATAGCCGTAGTCAGCCTGGGCGTTATTAGTGATCCGGCTCTCAGTCAGTGGAGATAAAAAATGCCAAGGTAGACGACCCACGGGAACACGAGGATGAAAACCACCGTGACTCCCGACAAGACCGCTGCGAAGGGTCGTTGTTGAGAAGGTTGGCTTCGATGCTTATCTAAGCGGTGACTGAATCGGCCCAGCGATCTGCGGCCGGAGCTTGACGCCAGCCGGCCATATGCGACCGCAACCCAGACAGATAAACCGAAGGATAGAGAGTCGAGCCTGTGATTTGATCACGGGCTCGGCCTTGAGCGACCCCTGACACTTCCAGCACCGGAAATGTCGTGCTATCACAGTTCACCTTTAAAGTAAGATATCCTAGAGTGCATATCCTAGTAATAAGCGTGGGCATGATGATACCCGTTCTTGGGTTTAGTTGGGTATCCGAATGACTACGTAGCGGTGGAGATATGAACTTCTCGTAAACATCGGGATGAGCACTTAAGCCTGAGCATCGAGTGACATCTAGAGCTGTCCTGTCTAAATCCGAAATAAGGACATCTTGTCCCGTCCAATGACAAAGTGTGTGGAACCGCGACGCAAGAACGTATTCGATCTGGTTGCATGTCGTTGATTTCTGGATACGAATTTCAATATTCAAATACGGGTCCGGCATTTGCACCATCCTCGAAAACTAGGAGGACCCCATGAATAAATATCTACTACCGTCCCTGGTATTTGTGATGGCTGGTTTGGTTTCAGGCTGCACGACAGAAAGGCATTATGACACTCCACCTCAGACGGTCATTTATCAGGACAAGCAGCCAGCTGCCGCTGATACGCGCTCCGATGCGCGAGAGGCCGCCCGTGAGGGGGCACGCGAAGGTGCTCGCGATTCGTACCGTTAGTGTTGTTAGCGTGAGCTGATGATTTGGTTCTTCGGTGGACGCTGGCGGCGGCGCCTTTGATGGGGATCTCCCGTGGGGAGATCCCCGCGTCCAGGCAGCAGAGCTCCCTCCTTCACGCCTCTTGCACCTTTCCACGAAATCGCTACAATGCACCGCTCGGTCGAACGAACCTATCCACACTCGCTCGGTTATAACCTCCATCGTTCAGCAACGAGGACATCTGTTGAGAGAGCAAAGTTCGGCGCGCCTCAGCGCAGCGCACCCCCTGGCTGCGTGGACGGCAGCCTTGCGAGACTGGCAGGCGCGTGCTGTGACGGCCGTGTTGTCGCATCACGATGCGGACTTCCTGGCCATGGCGACGCCAGCGGCAGGCAAGACTCGCTTTGCGCTACGCGTCGCACACGAGTTCCTTCGAACACACAGAGCGCGGCGGTTATTGGTCGTGTGTCCCACCAATCATCTGCGAACGCAGTGGGCCAATGCGGCAGCAACAGTGAGTGTGCATCTGGATCCTGCGCTGACAAACGAACAGGTGCGCGAGGCTCCGGACTACCATGGGGCGGTGGTCACATATCAACAAGTGGCCTTGGCCCCGCACGTATTCCGGCGAGGCTGCGAGGGGCGATCCACCCTTGTCATTCTCGACGAGCTGCATCATGCGGCCGACGGCCGGCATTGGGGAGCAGCATTGCGTGAAGCCTTCCACCATGCGGTGTTTCGTCTCGTATTGTCTGGTACCCCCTTCCGATCGGACAATTGTCCGATCCCGTTTGTCAGGTATGAACAGGGCGAGAGTCGGGCCGATTTCGCGTATGGCTATACGGATGCCATTAGAGACGGCGTCTGTCGTCCGATTCTCTTTCCGAGCTACGAAGGGGAACTCAGTTGGCTCTCGGAAGGCCGCCATCATCGGGCAACTTTCGAAGACGGGCTCACGTTCGAGCGCCAACGAGAGCGTTTGAAGACGGCGCTGGTTCAGGAAAATTGGCTGGGCCCGGTGGTGACCGACGCGCATGACCAGTTGGCCCTCGTCCGGAAGTACGAGCAGCCGGATGCGGCAGGTCTGGTGGTCTGCATGGACCAAGACCACGCTCGATGGGTTGCCACCCTCCTGGGGAGGCGGACGGGCACGAAAGCTGCCGTGGCGGTCTCAGATGATCCAGGAGCCAGCCGGACGATTGAGGCGTTCGCCGAGCAGCGGCATCAGCAGTGGCTCGTCGCGGTGAACATGGTCAGTGAAGGCGTCGATATTCCACGTTTGCGAGTCGGCGTCTATGGGACCAACGTGCTGACCGAGATGTATTTTCGTCAGGTGGTTGGACGATTCGTCCGCGTGCAGCCCCAGGTGCCGACGCCGCAACGTGCCTGGCTCTATCTGCCCAAGGATCCCGTGTTAGTGCGGTACGCCAAACAAATCAAAGCAGAGCGCGACCACGTCCTCGAAGACATCCTCCCCGCCGGTCAGCGGGATCTCTTTGGGCGTACGACGGTGTCGGCCAAGGAGTATACCCCGCTGGACGCGGTTGCCAGAGTCGACGCGCTCATTGGAGAAGATGAGGCGGCGACGAACGGCGTCATGACCGCGGCATCTGATGTCCCTTTGCATGACCGCAAGCGCGAGCTACGAGACCATCATCGGCTGCTGGTGGGAACCGTGGCGCGGGCGGCCGGCGTCGATCATCGGCGCTTGAACGCCGAACTCATCTCACGTACGGGGAGCCGCGTCGATCTGGCCACGGTCGAACAGCTCGAGAAGCGTATTCGATTGTTGGAACGCTGGCGAGACCGCGGTTTTGACGGCAAACGCTGATGGCACTGGCCGGCAAAAAGGGCTTCTGTGAACCCGCATTTCTCTGCCAGCGTTGACCTACAAGTCTGTGCGATTGAGTGAAGCAGGAACCTCTTTCCTTGACATCACAAAATGAGCGAAACAATACTTCTAGTGATCACTAATGGTGGCGTATGGCAATGGCCACGCTCGTGAGGGTTCTTCTCGTTGATGATCATGTCATGGTGCGCCAAGGGATCCGAGCGCTCCTAGAGACGTATCCAAATATCGAGGTGGTTGGTGAAGCGGGCGACGGGGAGGACGGTCTTCTGCAAGTGATAGAGTTCCAACCCGGCGTCGTGGTGATGGATATTACAAGCTGAGATGGTCGCACTTCTCCAACCATTCGCTCAGTTCACTTTGTGTCAAACCAATAGATTAGCTCAAAGAGATGCATGTCGACTCCGCGGGCGTCACTCCCGTACATTCCGGCGTCGGAGAAATGTTGAAAATGGTAGCCGGCGCCGAACGGCCCGGCAAACCGACTGGTTACGCCGAACGTCCACACCCACTGAAACACTCCGCCAAAATTCTGAGCCTGGTAATGATACGGGGTGACTAGGGCACCACCGATACCAATATCAACGGAAATCAACTGGTCCTTTCGACCAAACAGCACATAAAACGGTTCCAGCGTAAAAATCGCGCTTGTGTTGTTATGAGTCCCGACGAGCGCGCCTCCGGTCAACAGGACGCGCGTCCCGAGAACCCATTTCTCCCCGATGTCTTTTTCAAATGGAAGCCGCGTGGCCAACGCCACGTCGAATTGGTTAAAATATTCTGGTTGAAATTGTCCAATCACATATCCCGTCACGCCTCCTCTCACCGACACATATTCCAGCCTCAGCGGTTCGGCCCCTGCGGACGGAGTCATAAGTCCCATGAGGACCATCCCCACGACCATGATCCCAGCGCACACATGGGCACATGCCCTGAGTTGACCCAACTGAAAGACTTCCTTTGTTACTGGGCTGAATATGAGTGGCTGAGGTTCGCCCGACCTGCGGTCAATGCTTGTACCACGTGTGGTGCGAACGATCAACGGAGAAGTTGAAGTGGGGTGTCCCCTAAGGCCAGATCGGCACTAAAGGTGGCGGGGGCGTAGGACATGTGGAGCACCCTACGCCCCGGAACTTCACACGCTGACTCAGGATGAAACGTCGTGACTAGTCTCGCTTGATGTCCCTGGCCGCGTCGCGTGCATCGTCCTTGGTATCTCGCTTTTCCTGCCGGCATTCCCGATTACTTTTATCGTCGGCTTTCTTGCATTCTTGTTTCGCCTCCCGGGCTGCCTCTCGGCCCTCTTGCCGCGTATCTCGCGCCTCTCCACGGTCATCTCGCCGGTCACCCCGATCGTCTCTCCGCTCCTCACGCCGCTCGTTGGCATAGGCCGGTGCCGACGTCCATTGCAGGCCATCGGTGATCACCAGAGCAGACATCGCAAACACGGTCGCTGCCAGACCCAATCCATGCCTCCAATCAACGTTCTGTCGCGTCATGATCACTCCTTTTGTAAAAGCCAGTGTGGGGGGCAACAGACTAAGCGATTGATAGGTGTGAGTCAATAGGACGAAATGCTCAAATCATCTATCTTGGGACAGGGATCGTCCGGAACGGAACAGGACGAGAAGAAATCACCATGACGGCGATTCCACGTTTCGATTCCATCAGCATGACCTATGTACTGCATTGTCTGCCCGGGACCATCAAGACGAAGAGCGTCGTCTTCCGGCATCTCAAACCATTGCTCAACCACGGGGGAGTCCTGTTCGGTGCCACGCTTTTATCCGGGGGTGTGTACAGGAGCTGGGCAGCGAAGCGACTGATGGCTTTCTACAACTCGAACGGGATTTTTACGAATGATCAGGATGACCTCCAAGCCTTGAGAGCGATGCTGTCAGAGCATCTCACCGCAGTGAGCGTTGAGATGCGGCGGTCACCTGTTGAAGGGCGTGTACGGGACCGAACCTTCGCAGCGTTGCAAGTTGCTGCTCGTTCTTCACGAGGAATGCTCCGGCAAAGCCCAACGCATTGATCGAGATGCCTTCGAAGCATTCTTGCGACCGTGGCACAAGCAGCATCCAATTTCGAGTGACGAGCAGGTTGTAGGGAGCGGTCGGCCTATGACTGCCCACAGTTGGATCAACTGCGAGACCGGCCGCGCGAAGCAGCTTGCGATAGCTGGCATGCAAGGAAGCGCCGCTGTGCTTTTCCGGATTGGTCCAGTCTGGATCCATCGGCGAACCGACATGACGAAAGGGCAGGCCAGCAACGGCACCGACCATTCCATCGGATTGAGGGAAGCGCAAGAGCGGGTCGATTGGCAGCGGCGTGATGGTCGGGTTGAACGGCACCAATTGCAAATGTTTATGGGACTGGCTGGCTCCGGCCTCGGGTCCCGCATTATAGAACGCCAGCCCGTCGATCTCGGTCAGCCCGATAAGGAGCGCCTCACAGTCTTGTTGGGTAAGCTGACATTGTTGATCTTCAAACGCTCGAGTGACGATCAATAAGTGATTTTCGACCACGTGGAATTTATTCAGCAAGACCATATGTGTGGGTGAAATCCGCGCGACAAACAGCCCGGGGTCATACGGAAGAAATGGATCGACATTCGAGGGAGTGGCTTTGACGCGTTCCTTCTCCGCCAAGGCTTGCAGAAGCCGCACCTGAAACGGGATACCGTTCTGCTCGATCACTTCCGTGGTGGTAGGGAGACTGTGGATAGCGCCGCACCGTCGGGCGTTGGCCGTGCGTTCCAACAGCGTGCTCTGCAGGGTTCCTGGTGTGAGCTGTACTTCCTTTTCCGTCATCTCAATATGGTACGAGAACCGGAGGGAAGAAAAAAGGGAAACCGCTGGTCAGGTCACGCTGTTACGCCATATGAAAGGGCACATCAGTGAGGACGACACGATCCTTAAAGAGCAGTGCACCTTTCAGCAGGAGTGCTCGTTGGTTGTGCAGAATGTTCTGCCACCAGTGAGCGGGCAGGATCTCCGGTAGCACTACCGTAATCCAACAGTCGGGATCTTTCTCAAGCTGCTCTTCAACGTAGCTTAAGAGGGCACGAAGGATAGACCGATAGGGTGAAGGAATAACAATCAAAGGCACTCCGCAACCCCACTGCGCCCACTTCATCTCCACCAAGGCAGTTTCTTCCTGGTCGGTGTCCACGAGCACTGCGCGGACATCTCCTCCTCGGCTTCTCGCGTAATCGACGGCCCGGAGCACCGCTTTGTTGACACCCCCGATGGGGATTATGACCATATTCCGTTTCGGGCGGGATGGTCGTGCATCGCGAGACAAGGCAATTTGCCGGCTAAGGTCGAGGTAATGCGAGTGGATGCCATGAAATATCACAATCAATAGCGGTAGGAGTACGATCACGATCCATGCGCCGTGAATGAATTTGGTGCCTGCGATGATGAGCGTGGCCGTGGCCGTTGCCGCTGCGCCAATCCCATTGACGGCCAGCTTCTTGCGCCAGTGAGGACCTCTCATGCTGATCCAGCGCTGAACCATACCAGCCTGCGAGAGCGTAAAGGAGAGGAACACGCCGACCGCATAGAGGGGTATTAACGCATGCGTCTCGCCTCGAAACACCACGATCAGAAACCCAGAGAACGCGCCGAGAATCATGATGCCGTTGGAAAACACTAAGCGGTCTCCCATTTCGGCCATTTGGCGCGGCATAAATCCGTCACGGGCCAAGAGAGAGGCCAAACGCGGAAATCCGGCAAAAGCGCTATTGGCAGCCAAGATCAGAATGGCCATCGTGGCCGCCTGAATGAAGAAGTACATCGCGCCTTCCCCGAATGTCATTCGTGCGATTTGGGAAACCACCGTCTCGTCCTCCTTTGGGACGACTCCATACTGTAAGGCAAGGACACTTGTGCCCACGAAGAGAAGACCGAGGATCATCGCCATGCCAAGCATCGTGATGGCCGCGTTCTGTGGTTCAGGCTTTCTGAACGCCGAAACGCCGTTGGAAATCACTTCGATCCCGGTCAATGCTGTGCATCCGGACGAAAATGCCCTGAGAATCAGGAAGAGACTGACCCCCTCAATCGCGGCCGTGTTCAAGGCACTGCCTGCGGTGTCCTGCGATGTGCCCAGATACAGCTGGATCAGGCCGGTGCCGATCATGATGAGAAAGGAACCAATGAACAAGTATGTGGGCACGGCAAACACTCGACCTGATTCCCGCACACCACGCAGATTGAGGACCACAACGACGAGAATCGTGAAAAGGCATAATGCTTCCCGGTGGGGTAACAGCGCAGGGATCGCGGAGGTGACTGCTGCGATGCCTGCGGCGGTGCTCACTGCGACCGTCAGGACATAGTCGATGATCAGGGCGGCTGCCGCCACGAGGCCGGCCCACGTTCCCAGATTTGTCTTCGCGACTGTGTAGGCGCCTCCGCCACCTGGATAGGCGTAAATGATCTGGCGGTACGACACGGTCAGGATGATTAATAGCAGCACAATGGCCAGACTGACGGGAACAGACAGCCACACGGCGGCGGCACCGGCCAGGATAAGGACCAAAAGGATTTCCTCGGTCGCATAGGCGACAGAAGACAGGGCATCCGAGGAGAAGACAGCGAGGGCGACCAGTTTAGAGAGACGCTGGTGGGCAGCTTGAGAGGTTTTCAGAGGATTTCCAACAAGCCAACGCTTGAGCATTGCTTGATATCCCCCATGGCTAGCGGCTCTATAACTCTACACCTCCCAATGAGATGTTGTACCGGTATTTGGTCCTCCAGTCTTTGAACGAAAGACCTAGCGAACCAAGGGTCCAACGGCTGATGTGACGGGGCAAAGAATTGCAGATTCGCGGACTTCCCGCTGTTCGACCGTGCCTACTGACCCCTTTTCTTCGCTGGCTAACCACGAAGTGAGCGCCATCGGGATGGTCTATAGGTCCTTACTCTGATTTGCAGTGGCGCTGCGTACGCGACAATAGCCGTGTCGTTGGCCAACGATGACTCGAGGTCTTCGAGCGCCTGTAAAGCCTCCGCCTGCAGGAACGCAGGTTCAAGGTAACGGCACAACTGCGCGCGAAGCGGGATGAGAGCATCCTTACAGGTCTGATAGACAATGGAATGACAGCGATGAATGCTATCGAAATGTCCCAGTGATGCGGGCAGTGGATCTTGTGGTACCAGCAAGGAGGAATAGTCAAGGTGCGTGCACTTTGCAAGCACGCGAAGAAACGGGTAGCTTTCGAACAGTTCGTTCATGAGGGGATTGCCCCGGCTAAAAAACCAGGGCATTCTACATTTTCAGGTGAGCCGGGTCTATCGCAATGTGATGTGGGATGGTTCATGCAGATCTCTCATGAGCGAGAGCCGTTCATCTGGATCAGCGACTTCGCCGAGACGGGTTGTCCTCTTCTTCTAGCCTTCACGCTTCAGCTTCTCGCGGCGCGCGAGTTCGGGAGCCGAAGGCTCGAACTCGCCGCCGATGGTGGCGGTCTTCACTTCCCCATCGCGCACGTACGTCGCGGCGATGAGTCCGTTCGACGAGACGGCGCAGTGCGTCAGTTTGAACGCGCGCGGCTGGCTGTCGATGCTGAACAGCCGTTTGCCCTTACCGAGCAGCAGGGGGAAGGTGAACGTGTGGATCTCGTCGACGAGGCCGGCGGCGAGCAACGCATGCACCAGCTCCGTGCTGCCTTGTGTGAGCAGGACGGGGCCGTCTTCCTGTTTCAGAGTCACGACATCCTTGGCGGCGTCGCGCAGCGCCACTGAGCCGTTCCAGGTCAGGTCCGTGCCCTTGCGCGTCGCGACATACTTGGTGATCCGGTTGAAGATCTTGGCGATGCCGTCGGCCGCCCCGCCTTCGGCATAGGGCCAGTATGCGGCGAAGATCTCGTAGGTGCGCCGTCCGAGCAGCAGGTCGAACGGCTCTCCGAACAATTTCTCGAGTGCTTCGCCGAACACCGGATCGTCCCCCAGTGTCGCGGTCCAGCCGCCGAAGTTAAATCCGCCGGTGGGGTCTTCTTCCGGTCCGCCGGGGGCCTGCATTACGCCGTCCATTGAAACCATCGCACCCACAATGACTTTCCTCATGACCAATTTCTCCCTACTAGAGACTGGATTCAGGACTCTTCCTGGCTGAGTGCATAGCAAACGCTGTGCTTACTGATAGTCGTCAGCAACGACAAAAAACGACATCGCGATGCAAAGAAGACCCTATGGGGGAAGAGTGTCTGCGTGGAATGAATCGCTTGTATCGACGCCGGCGAGAAGCGCTAATGCCACGACGACGCAACAAGCATTGTAGCGGGCAATTGGCAGGCCCGCCACGCGCCGCGAAATGGGTCCCGACACTTATCTCGTTTACGTGATCATCGCCTCCACGACACTCACTGCGGAATCCGTGGGTACGACCTTGATAAGGCGAAGTCCCGCTTTGTTGAGGAGGTCGGCATATTCCGGCTCAGTCCGTTCCTGCCCGCCGGGCCCGACGAGCATCATCATGTCGAGCATCTTTCCCGGGTGCGGCACATTGCCGGCCGGCAATACCATCTCGATAATCAGCACACGGGCGGTCGGCTTCATGACGCGCCGACAGTGGGCGAGGATCGTGAGGCACTGCTCCTCGCTCCAATCGTGAATGATGTGCGAGAGCAGGTACGCATCTCCTCCTTCAGGCACTCGCTCAATGAAACTGCCGGACACAATGGCGACACGATCAGCCAGCCCGCGCTTCTGAATCAGGGTAGGGGCGTCTCGCACGACGTGTGGAAGGTCATACAAAATACCCCGTGATCCTGGATACTGATCCAAAATGGCTGCTAACAGATTGCCTGTGGCTCCTCCGACATCAACGACCGTCGTCATGCCGGAGAAATCATATGCGGCTGCCACTGCGGCGGGTTCAGCGCCATGGAAACTGACCATCGTCTCGCTGAAGAGCGATGCCTCTTCGGGGTGTCGAGCCAGCCAGTCGAAAATAGGCATGCCCAGGGCTTGTTCCAACCCGGGTTTTCCGGTCTGGACCGACTCAAGCAAGCGCTCCCATCCGCCCGTGATCCATGGACTCGCCAGCGTCAGAGTCGCCGAACGAGCTGCGCCTGGGGCACCGGTTTTCAGCGCCTCACCGAGCGGTGTCAACGCGAATTGGGTGTCCTGTACTGTCACGAGTCCCAGGTGTGCGAGTGTTCGCATGAAACGGCTGAGAGAAGGTGCATGGGTTTTCGTGGATGCTGCTAACTCGTCAGCGCGTTTCGGTCCGCTGGCCAGGTGGTCGGCTAGACACAGTTTGGCAGCCACATAGAGGATATGAGACACCCAATGCGCGGTGGCCATTTGAACCAGTTGCGCATGAGGTGGAAGGTCTGTGTGACTGGCTGGATTAGCAGGCATTGTGATGATCTCCCGGTTGGCAGATGGATAAGTTCAGGTTGGCCAGTTTAGCGCAATGTCGAAGGGGTATCTATCGCTCGGCAGGTGTGCGTCGTCCGTGCCTCACCACTTTTGGGGAATTGTCGTCATTCGGCGTGATTGCCTATTCTCGGGTAACAGTCTGAGGCGTTCATGACATCCATGCCCCAACACCTGACAACATCGTTGTCCCGGCAACTGGCACTGACGTTCCTGTTGGTGCTCGGAATACCCAACATAGCGGTTTCTGGTCCAGATGAGCAGAGCGTTAACGAACTGATAGAGCTGTCTGGACTCAAGCAGCAAATCCCCCGTCTGCCAAACCAGTATATGACTCTCGTTGACCAGATACTGGCGGGGCTTGACCGTCGCCATCCGATGCCAAGGATGGTGCGACGCGACCTCCGCCAACGCTTCGTGGATGCCTTGGCCTTGGACAGCCTTGAATCACAGATCCGCTCACGACTGCTCGACGGACTTTCGCAAGATACGACGGCTGCGACGGTGAATTGGCTCCGTTCGGATTTGGGCAAAAAGATCACCGCCGCTGAAGTCAACGTCGGTTCACCGGAAAGGTCTGTCCAGCAAGCGACCTTCATGTTGCGCTTACAATTGGAGCGGCCTACGCCGGAGCGGCTTCAACTCGTGCGCCGTATTGAGGAAATTGCCCAAGGGAGCGAAATGGCGACGGAAGCGTGGGAAACCATCGTCGGGGCGATCGCCCGTGCGCTTGAAGGCGGCTTTCGCAGCAAGAATCTGGAGGGAAAAGAGAAATTCGAAGAATTTATGGCGTCAATTCGTGGAAGTATTAAGGGCATGTTTCAGCAAGGCCAAATATTCCAAGCACTCTTCACGTACGAAACAATGACAGACGAGGAGTTGAAACAGTATGCAGAATTCTTGGAAGCGCCGGCGGGGAGAGATGTGACAAAGATCATAAACAGCGCTGTTCAGGGAGCGGCGATCGATGCGATCAAGCACATCCGGCCTTTGCAGTTTAAAGATCGCCAGGCTCCTGCCGAGAGGGCGTGACGAGCGTAGGTGAATAGCGGCTCGCCACGTGCCACGAAACGGTTCCTGACAGCGTTTTCATCAAGCTTCGCCAATGACATAAGTGCTTGCGATCTTGTCATGCCAGCCTTGTTTTGTGCTTGAGAATGCGATCGCCAGAAACCCCAGGCATAACACGCACCATGAGAAGAGCTTAGCCCAATTCCTCGCCAAGGCATTTTTCAAGGTGAGTCTTCCACCGACAGCATTAATGACCTTGATGTGGAATACGAGTTTCCCGACCGTAGCTTGGTATCGCGAAGACTCCATGAAAGACGCGTAGAGAATATAAACGAAGAAGGATGCCTCGCTGACAAGTTTCTGCGCGATGAGGAATTGAAGTCTTCCTGCAAGATTCCTCCTATCGTGAACATGGTTCGCCAGGACGGCGTCGAATTCTCCGATCTGATACGCCACTGCGACTACGACTGCGACAATTTGAACGATGTCGACGCAATAGGCGGCAACTCTTCGCCAAAAACCAGCATACAAATTTCCGTCTGAAGCATCCGAATCAGTGATGGTAGCCGGCCGGTCCTGTCCCGCCATCTCAAGACGTTCCTTCAGAAAGCATCCGCGACGAAGTTGAAACGAAAGCGCTGCTCACAGCGAGTAGGCTCTTCATGTCCGCATCGTAGCGCCAGGCAGTGAAGAAACGGAGATAATTACATTTCTCAGCGGCGTGCTATGAGAATGTGATGAGCGAGGGAGGCGTCTGACCGATCTGCTAGGGGGTGCGGTGCATTCTATTCGGACGTATCTCGACTCATCAGGGCGAGAGAGGAATCGGATCCGATAGTGTAAACGTCAGACGCGTGCCCGATGGGACGTTGACGCGCGATCCGGTGACCACGACCTCTTGCGCCTCGAACCTTGACCGGAGCCTGTCGGCGCGCGGACCCGCGGAGGCAATGGCCTGTTCCATCGCCGCATTCCTCGAAGCGGTCTGTGCATCCAGGGCAGCAGGGCTTGAGCTCGCCGCCAGCGTTCGCCCGTTAAGCACGAGCCCAGTCAGAGTGAGCCCAAAACCCTCGTTTCCCTGCCCGAGCTGCATCGTCACCTGCGTCCCATAGGGAAGCAGCGCCGCGCCGTTGACGATGACCGGTTGCACAATTGTGCCGCGGAAGTTGTCACCAGCGTGATTGGTCGCCGAATTGATCGCTCCGGACACCATTACGGTAATGAGAGTGCCTTGCGGAACCTGTGCAGTCGCTGCCCCGGAAGCGGGTGCGGGGGCCTGAGGTGGCGGGGACGCCCTCATGTTGGGATCGAACGTCGATCGAACAGGTGGCGACGGCGTGACGGGTTGTGCGGTCGGAGCACTTTTCTGCGCGTCTTGTCCCGGGACGACCGAAGGCACGTGAAGCGCAAGGACCGGCGCGATCTCTAACACCGGTTGTATCGGCCCGACGGCGTTGGGCGCCGCAGATGCTTGGAATGACTCAAGGAGCGTCTCCCGAACACTTCGGCCATAGGTGCAGGCTTTATCTATGGTCTTGCGGACCAGGCCACCTGGCACATCGCCGCTCGTCCACGTGGTGATAATGGTCGGGCCGCAATTGGGCTGGTTCACACCAGCCTGCACCGCCTCCCAATGCGTTGCGATCTTCGTGCCTCGAATCTCGAGCGTCTCGTCGCCCGACTGAAGTGACGTGCCGGCAGCAGCTTGGCCTCTTGGTGACAGATCCGCATCGATGTGCGCCGGATACGCCATTTCCGTATCTCGCGGAGGATGCGCCGCACCACTGAGCATCGGCGTCCTTGGCGACGGATTGTCGTAGGCGATGATCGTTTGATACAGAGTCGCGCGATCGTTATCGATCGACTTGAGT
>DASVBB010000228.1:0-3049 GCA_036376045.1 Nitrospira sp. | reverse complement strand
GTGCGGCCGAGATTATTCGTCGCCGCAAGGGGAAATAAGGTCAATCTAATTCTGGAAATAATTCAGGATCAAACATTATGAAATACATGGAAGCAAAAGCTTTTGTTTTGGTCATGGCAACATGGTTCTTGTTCCCATTACACGCTCACGCGAGCGTTAATCCAGTTCCCGAACCATTCAGTCTGGCACTGCTCGCGACCGGCATCGCGGGGCTCGGCGCGGCAGAAGTCATTCGTCGTCGCAGAGGCAAATAGTAAGGTTTATTTATCCTTCCCTCAGTGGAGTACGCATCATGAATATCCCAATCGCCTCACTGCTCTTGTTTGCTGCGAGCATTCTGCTTGTCCCTGGACAGGCCAACGCCAGCACCCCAACTGTTCCCGAACCGCTCAGCCTGGCACTGCTCGCCACCGGTCTCGCAGGCCTCGGCGCCGCAGAAGTGATTCGCCGCCGGAATAAGAAATAGACGACTTCCTCGCCTGCCATTCCTCCGCGACGGTCCGCATCTCCCGAGGAATCGTCGGTCTCCGAGTGGAGCCCTAGTTGCGTTCTGCCAAGACGCCCGGCGTCCCGACGGTTGAATCCTCCACCTATTGTTTCATACAATTTCACCCCCTTCCCAACGGAGTGAGGAGATCGGGCGATCGATGAGATCCTTGGTCACGGCTCGTGGCGTCCTTGAGGGGCACCCTTCTCCCGATGGTGCGCTGGTCTTGTCGCTCACCGGCGCGCTTGATGCCTCCAGCACCGGTCAGGCCTGGAGAAATGCCCTTCATCTGATCGATGTGCATCAACCCAGACAGCTGATCGTCGACGCCTCCCAACTGACCTATTGCGATGGTGCGGGAGCCGCCTTGCTTCTGGAGTTGCAGCGGCATCAGCAGAGCCGGCGGTTGACCTACGAAATTCGGGCGCTCGATCCGGCCTATCAGGCATTGTTGGAATTGTACGGCCGGTGGGAGGCCCAGCGGCCTGAGCCCCTCGCGCCGGCCGAGTCTCCTATCGTACAGATCGGCCGTGCCACCGCGGCGATTTGGAACGACGTGGTTGTCTTGATCGCCTTCGTCGGGCAGCTCTCACTGGCCTTGGCGCGTGCCATCCGGCAACCCGGTCTTGTGCGGTGGAGGGACGCGTTCGTCACGGCGGAGTTGGCGGGTGTGAATGCGGTGCCGATCATCTCGTTGCTCGGATTTCTGCTGGGCCTCATCATGGCGTTTCAATCCGCGATCCCCATGCGGCAATTCGGCGCGGATATCTATGTCGCGAACCTCATCGGGCTCTCGATGCTCCGTGAACTGGGACCGTTGCTGACGGCGATCATCCTGGCAGGCCGATCCGGCTCGGCCTTTGCCGCGGAACTCGGCACGATGAAAGTCAGCGAAGAAATCGATGCGCTGACCACCATGGGGTTGGAACCGGTCGGCTTCCTGGTCGTGCCGCGGGTCATTGCCGCCGTGGCCATGACGCCGCTGCTCTCCGTGTTCGCCGGGCTGCTGGGCCTGATCGGTGGAGCGGTCGTGATGCTCTCGTTGGGCTTTCCGCTCGTCACCTATGTCATCCAGGTCAAAAGCGCGGTCACGGTCGGCGATCTGCTCGGCGGGCTCGGCAAATCGTTTGTGTTCGGCATCGTCGTGGCCGCCATCGGCTGTCTCCGCGGTCTTCAGACCAAGAGCGGTGCGGGTGCCGTCGGTGAATCCACCACCCGAGCGGTCGTCAGCGGCTTAGTCCTGATCACTATCGTCGACGGCATCTTCGCCGTCATCTTTTACTTCCTTGGGATCTGAGATGGTCCATCGAGAGCTCAGCCATCAGACGCCTATCATTGCCGTCCGGCATTTTACCGCTGGCTACGACGGCCACATTCTGCTGCGGGAGCTCTCGTTCGACATTTATCCCGGTGAGGTATTCGTGATTTTGGGGGGATCAGGCTCCGGAAAGAGCACGCTGCTCAAACACATGATCGGGCTCTACAGACCGGTGGCAGGCTCGATCCTCATCGAGGGCAGAGACATCGTGACAGCCCAAGGCCAACAGCGACTGGAGATTCTTTCCAGGATCGGTGTGATGTACCAGCAGGGCGCATTGTTCGGTTCGATGACGCTGCTGGAGAATGTCCGCCTACCCCTCGAGGAATTCACCGATCTTCCGGATGACGCCATCGATCGGGTTGCGCTCATGAAATTGCAGTTGGTCGGGCTCGGTCAGGCCGCGTACAAGCTGCCGGACGAAATCAGCGGCGGCATGAGAAAACGGGCGGCCATCGCCAGGGCCATGGCGTTGGATCCACCCATCTTGTTTTTGGACGAACCCTCGGCCGGGCTCGATCCCATCACCTCTGCCGAACTCGATCAATTGATCATGAGTCTTTCGAAGCATCTGAAGATCACATTCGTGGTCGTGACGCACGAGCTTCCCAGCATCGAAACGATCGCCGACCGGGTCATCATGTTGGACAAGCGGACTCAAGGCATTATCGCCGAAGGACTCCCGCAAGAGTTGCGAGACCATTCGGACAATCCATGGGTGCGCCAGTTCTTCAACCGCCAGGTGGAAGCGGCCGGGTAGCCGTTGGTGAATGCCGCGTCTCGGCGCGGCAGGGCGGGTGGGTGAGAAAGGTGAACGCCGTGTCGCGGGATATCGATTGCATAGCAAATGGGTGAATAAGGTTCTGTCATGAGTCAGCAAGCACACTACTTCAAGATCGGTCTCTTCGTCGTCGCCGCGACCGCACTGGCCGTCATCGGCATTATCGTCCTGGGAGCAGGCAAATGGCTCGAAAAATCGGCGATGGTGGAGACGTATTTTTTTGAATCGGTTCAGGGCCTCGAGATCGGCGCCCCAGTCAGGCTTCGCGGCGTGCGGGTCGGTCGGGTCGAATCGATCCGGTTGGCGAGAGAGGAATATGGGGTCTTCTTCGATCCAAAGACCGATTCATTTCCCTATCGAGGACTTGTCGTTGTGCGAATGTCGGTTCGTCCCAGCGTCGCGGCACATCTCAAGGAAGAGGACGAAGCCGTCATGATGAAGCAGGCCGTCGACGCCGGCTTCC
>DASVBB010000227.1:0-17929 GCA_036376045.1 Nitrospira sp. | reverse complement strand
GTGCTGGTCATGATGCTGTGGACTGCATGGCCAACCTCGGCCACTCCTCCCTACACTGCAATCACCATCGACAATGGATCGCCTTATTTCGTTCCAAAATCCGCCACAGTGGCTACCGGTGCACCGATCCGATGGGAAAATCCCACACCAACAGAACATACGATCACGCACGTCGGGTGTCTCGAGGACGGTGAAAACTGCGCGTTTGATTCTGGCATGGTACTTCCCAATGATACCTACACGCACCCCGGCTTGGCCCCCGGCAAGTATCAGTATATTTGCCGTATCCATCCCATCATGCACGGGACAATCATCGTCACGGATGGCTCCCCCGCCCCTTCTCATCTGTAAGCCCCACAACGCCGTAGAGTTCTTGCAGGAAAAGCGGCAGCTCGTGTAGGCTTCTGCGCTTAACGCCGCTTAACGCTCCACGAGAAACATGAAGCCAGCTGTTGCTGTCCACGAACCACGCCATCTTACAGGAGAGACCTTGAATCTCCTGGCCTGGCACATCCCCGACCTGGTCGCTTATCAACATCGTTCCGACGAATGGTGGTTCGCACCTCTGGATGACAACCTTCCTATAGTTCGGTTGAACCGTACCGGCCTCGACATGCTCAAGGCGATGAACGGCCACACGACCGTCCGGACGTTGGTCGAACGGTATGGAGCAAAAGTCTGCGGACCGGACGGACAGCCGGGACAATGGCATTTAGAGCGCTGGGCGCTTCCGAATTATTCGCTGTGCTACTTCGGCGCCGAACCTCCGGGTGGCCATCGGCATAAGGCCAAATGGGATGTGCTGCTCCAACAGATTCGGGAGGGATGGTCGGGACAGGACGGTTTTGAGGGTGAAGACCATCTCGAAGATTTTCACGTTCATGAACTCAAAGACAGCGCTGACGATGACGGCCATTTCGATCTCATCGAGACGACCGTCTCCCATCTGTTCCGAGAGCCCAACGAAGCCTTGAACGGTCTCACGTACGGCAGACTCCTCATGCAGAAGCTCCGGCGCATCGGCTGGTTCAATCCAAAGCCGCACATTGTCGTCGAAGTGGGCGGGGGGTTGGGCTACCTGGCCCGGGAACTGGGCAAGGAGCTCCTGCCCTTTGAAAAACACAGCATCAGATACTGTTCGATCGATATCACCAAGCCCTTCCTCAAGCTTCAACTCACGCGCGCAAAAGCCGGCGGTTGGTCTGGCGGCGGTACGCAAGCGAATGCCGAATGGCTGCCCTTCAAGGATAATTCGGTTGATCTAGTCATCGACAACGAGAACATGGCGGACATGACGCCGGTCAAGCTGACGAAACAGGAATTGCTCTCCGGCACGGGCACTACGCCACAACATCAGGAAGCGCTGGACTGGATCAGGCGTGTGCGTCTACCGCTCGGCGATGATTTGCCCGACGACGTGATCTTCAATTTGGGTCCTTTTCGATTTGTCGCTGAGCTGTGGCGTGTGCTCAAACCCGGTGGACGGGCTTTTCTGACGGAGTTTGGAATTGAGGAAGGGTGGCCTGCGCCTGTGAAGCTACCAGGGCATACCGAGTACGAAGTCCAATATAGCCACCTGCGGCAGGCGGTCCGCTGGCTCGGCTTTCAGGAGCAGTATTTAGCGCTCCCGCAGTTCTTGACGATGAAGCCTGACACCAAGGTGCTGTGCACCGGCGCCGCCTATACCATTCAGCGCTTTTGCCAGGCCATGAACAAACCGTTTGTCGTTCGCGCCTATACTGAGAACGAGCTCAAACACACCCTCGGGGATCTGCTCCCAAAATTCCAGGGCACGCACTACCATGACGTGGCCGACCCCGCCTGGTTTGGGCTCATCGATTTCAAGGTGTTGCTCCTGGAAAAGCCCGGAGGGGCGCCCAAGCCGACGTTCACCGAAAATAAGGGTTATCGCTGGTACAGCCAGCGGTGATGCCGACCAAGGCCCTGTGTCAGCGCGCCCTCAGCCCTCTCAAGGTTGTCGCGAGATTTAACACCACCCCTTCGCGTAATCCGAGATCGCTGACCAGACATTCCCGCTCGCCCAGCGTTTCCATCACCGTCCGTAGGATGATGGCTCCGGCAGCGATCACGTCTTCGCGATTGTTTTCGAGACCCGGCATGCCGACCCGCTCTGCCTTGGCTCGCGACAGCAATTGGTGTTCGAGATTCGCGATGGTTTCTATCGTAAGCCGGTAATTATGGATTCTGGCAGGTTCATAGGTCGGAAGCTGCTGTGCCATCGCAGCCAGCGAGGTAATCGTCCCGGCGGTTCCGACGAACATGCAACCTGTCATTCGCGGCATCGCGGCCAGGGCCTCCGTCATTTCTCGCCGGATCCAAGCACGCGCCTGCTCGATCTCATCTCCGGTCGGCGGATCATGAAGCAATAGACGTTCGGAGAGCCGCACCACGCCGATATCGATAGAACGCGCGACAGGCAGTTGTCCTTTCCGGGCATTGATAAATTCTGTGCTCCCTCCGCCGATGTCCACCGCCAGGACGTCGATGATCTGCGCGGGCAGCCCGGAACGAATGCCGAGCATCGTCCGCCGGGCTTCCTCCTCGCCGCTGAGAATCTCGACCTCAAGGCCCGTCTCGGATGTGACCCGATCCAGGAATTCCTGTCTATTTTGCGCGTCGCGGACGGCGCTCGTGGCCACGACCGTGTACGCATCGACATGATGACCGGCTATCACCGTCCGCCATTCCGAAAGACAGCGCAACACACGATCCATCGCTTCCCGCTTCAGCCTTCTCAACTGATCGACGCCTTCGCCGAGCCGAAGGATCCGTCGTTCGGAGTGAAGTTCTTTCAAGGGACCGATGGGAGGAAGGTCGGCAATGAGGAGTCGGCAGGTGAGCGTACCGATGTCGATGCCCGCCAGTCGCTGATCCCTCATTCTGCGTCGCGAATTTCCTGCATTTCCGCTTCGAGCTTGCTGCTCGTGTCTTTGAGTTGTTGGATATCCTTCACCAGGCGTGCGATCTCCGTATCGTACATGACGCGCTCCACCGGCTCGCCGGCTTCTCGTAGACTGACCGCCCGCTCGCCCATGTCGCGATACAGATCTTTCAATTGCTGATCGATCCGCCGCACTTCGAGCCGCAGACGTAGCAACTCTGTTTCTTCGAGTGCCCGGTTCGCGGCCTGCGCCGTCCCCAACCGCAGCGTCGCCAACCCGGATTTCAGATCATGCTTCAACCGCTGCAGCAAACCCATACTGCCCTTTCTCTCACCTCTTGGTGACGGGTCTTATCACAGAACGGGATGGAATGCCCCATGCAATATTCTCACCCTCCCACGCTTGCCGCGCCGAGACGCGTCTTTCATCAAGCGTCCACAGCGCCCTGCCGACCCCATCGCACTTATCGGCTTGCTCTAGGGGTGGCCCGTTTCGCCTCTACCGTGCGTGCGTCGAACGAGCACCTCCCATAATGTACAAATAATATTGTTCTCGTGTGCCGCGTTCCGCGAGCACAAGAAGCTAACGGACAGTTGGGCTGCTCGACGACAGGACCCGCACCGGTCAACTCACCGATCCCAACTCCAACTTTTTTTCCCATTTCCGCAACATCGTCTCTTTGACGCTTTGATGCGCAGCGAGACTCAGCTGCGGGTCCTGCTTGACCAATGAGAACGCTTCTGCCCTGGCCTGCTGCAGCAGATCGGCGTCCCTCACGATATTGGCCACACGGAAGTCCGGCATGCCCCATTGCCGAAAACCGAAAAACTCTCCCGGCCCCCTGATCCGCAAATCTTCTTCCGCGATCACGAATCCATCATTTGACTGGACCAGCGCTTCCAACCGTTCCTTGACCAGCGACGCCGGTTCCTGATTACCCGTTGGGCGCTTACCAAAAGCCACCTTGTGGCGCCCAAGGGTGGCGGCCATGAGCAGGCAATACGATTGGTGTCCGGCACGCCCGACACGGCCGCGCAGTTGGTGGAGTTGCGCGAGTCCGAACCGTTCGGCGTGCTCGATCATCATGATGGTCGCGTTTGGCACATCCACCCCGACTTCGATGACGGTCGTCGCCACCAACAGATGGATCTTGCCGGCCATGAAATCCGCCATGACCGCTTCCTTTTCTGTCTGCTTCATCCGCCCGTGCAGGAGTCCGACGCGGAAGTCCTTGAACTCTTCATCCTGCAACCGCTCGGCGCCTTGAATCGCCGCCTGTAAATCGGTTTTCTCCGACTCCTCGACAAGCGGATACACCACATAGGCCTGCCGCTTGTTGCGCAATTCGTCCCGGATGATTTGATAGGCCCGCCGCCGCTGCGCTTCCCCGAATAGAAACGTGCGCACCGGCTTTCGTCCCGGGGGTAATGCCCGAATGACCGAGACATCCAGGTCGCCATAGACGGTCATGGCCAGCGTCCGTGGAATTGGCGTGGCCGTCAGGACGAGCACGTCGGGCTTATAGCCTTTATCGCTCAGCGTTTTCCGTTGCAGCACGCCGAACTTATGCTGCTCGTCCACGACGGCGAGCGCCAACGCATGGAACTTCACGCCCTTCTGGATCAGCGCATGCGTGCCGATCGCCACCTGAATCTGTCCTGAGCCGAGCTGCGCCAATTGAGATTTCTTGACTGCCGCCTTGTCGCTACCCCGCAGCAGGGCCGCTTTCAACCCGAGGCTGTCCAGCACTCTGCCAAGATTACGGTAATGCTGCTCCGCAAGAATCTCAGTCGGCGCCATCAACGCCGCCTGATAGCCCGAGCCGCAAGCCATCACGATCGCGTGGAGCGCGACGACCGTCTTTCCTGACCCGACGTCGCCCTGGACGAGCCGATTCATCGGCCGGGGCGACATCATGTCGCGGAAAACTTCCCGGACAACCTGATCCTGAGCGGCCGTCAGTTGGAACGGCAACGCCCGTCCGAGCTTCTCCAGCAGCGCGGTCCTCGCATTAAAGTGAAAACTTTTTTTCTCCAGCTGGATGGATCGCTGACGGGCGGCGAGCGCGACTTGCAAGAGAAAGAGCTCTTCGAACGCGAGCCGTCGGTGCGCCGGCGATCGACCCTGCTCGAACAATGAAAGATCCGCACCGGCTTGCGGAAAATGGACTTCAGGCAGCGCCTCCTGGATCGGCACCAACCGTTGTCTGGCCCGCACGGCCACCGGCAATGCATCCTTTAGATGGGGCAGATGCTCTTCCAAGAGTCCCTTCATGAAGACGCGCATCTGTCGGGATGTCCACCCTTTCGTCTCGTGGTAAATCGGCACGATGCGTCCCACATGCAGGGTAAACTCGGTACCTTCGCCCACGACTTCATACTGGGACACCTCCATTCTGGGAACCATCCACCCCTGCCGGCCGGCGATGATGCGCCCACTCATCATCACCGACCTCCCCACCGCCAACACCTCTTCCAGATAGGGCTGATTGAAGAACACCGCCTGCATCCGTCCCGTCTGGTCCTCCAACCCTACTTCCAGCACCGTCAAGCGCCGGTTTCTGGTCCGCTTGACGGTGTTTTTCGCCACCGTGCCGCACACGGCCGTTACCATTCCGGGAATCAGATCGCCGAGCGGTGTCATCACGGATCGATCTTCGTACCGCCAAGGCACGGTCCAAAGCGCGTCTTCGACGGTCTCAATGCCCAGACGCTGCATGATTGCGCTGCGTTTGGGACCGACGCCCTTTACGAATCGGATCGGCAGCGTCCAGACATCAGGTGAAGAGCTCTGCCGTGACGTTGATTCAACAGTTTTGAGCGGTTCAGGCTCTCCCCACCCCTGACGCTGATCGTGGGCGGCTTCGCGCAATGCCCTCAAAATTTCAGCAGCTTCGAGCAACCGGCGTTGCTGTTCCTCAATTGACGTTCGCGCCTGGTCCTCCATGAACAACGCCCGGAGCTTCAGTAGAGCGGCCTCAACGGATTTCGGATAGACCTGACCAGAGAGCGCCCCCAGGATTTGGGACGACACGAAGTTGCTCAAATTCTTGACGGTAGGGAGATGGGCAAACGCGTCGCGGCTGGCGAATTCAATGGGACGCGCAAGGCGGTCCAACCATTGTTGAAACCGGGTGACCGGATTGGGCTCGGATGAGCGCCACATGGAGGGCGGATCGTACCACAGCCCCCACGGCTGCTCAACGTAAACGGGACCGGGGAGGGGCAGGCAAGTCTTGTAGAATTCCTTACATTTCTTTGGCGTAGTCTTCCTTGATGCTAGACTGGCCGTAAGCTGAATAGGTCTATCTGTATGTACCGCCGAAACATTTCCAATATTCTTTATCCGATTGCAGGCCTCCTGGGCCTGATCATCGTCTATCAGGCCGTCGTCAAGCCAACCTATCAGCCTCCCCTGCCCGTCCCGCCTGATGAGCATTCGGCAGTCGATCAGAAGGTACCGACTCCTGAGGAGGTGCCTCAAGCCGCACCCGAAGAGCCTCCGACTGTGCCTCCGAAACAACTGCGCGTCATTGATGCGGGCGGCGTACCAGACACCAAACACCAGGGCATCCTCGAAGCGATACGAGACGAGATCGAGAAAGGCAATCTGAAAAGCGCCGAAACGCAACTGCTTGGCCTTTCTCCGGATCTGCAAGCCAATTCACGGACCAGACCCTATGTGGCAATTCTGTGGAACAATCTCGGCATCGAACAGGAAAAGCTGGAGGGAACCAAGGGATCGTTGAAGGCGTTCAAGCGAGCGGCATCTCTCGATACGAAGAGTCCGGTGATCCACATGAACCTGGCCCATGCCTACTGGGAACAACGCGACCCGGCCATGAATCGGGACTTTCTCGAACATCTCATCGAACTGGCGCCACAAGAGCCGTTCCCTCATATGGCGTTGGCCGACTGGCTTCAAGAGCACGGCCGCATGTCTGACGCCGCTCGCCACCTAGACCAGGCTGCCGAGCGGGCGGGAGCCGATCCGTCCTTGCAGTCGTATCTGCGCACGGTGACCTCAAAAGTGCAGCGGACCGATCAGGTAGAAAGCCGGCTGATGAGCCGCCACGCAGCGCACTTCACCGTCAAGTACGACGGAGGCACCGACGTCGACTCCTGGACCACTGTGCTGGATATTCTTGAGGAGGCTTACCGGGAAATCGGACAGAAGTTCGACCATTTTCCCTCAAAGCCCGTGGTCGTCGTCCTCCATCCGAACGCGACCTTCCAAGCCAATACGGGAAGTCCTGTCTGGGCCGATGGATTGTTCGAGCCGGTCTTGGGCCGCATTCACCTGCCGACGCAAGGGGCATTGACCGATCGCACCTGGTTAAGGCGAGTGCTACGACATGAGTTCGTCCATGCCCTGCTGCAGGACCAGCAAGGCACCAATGCGGTCCCCACCTGGCTCAACGAGGGACTGGCCATGCAGCTCTCCAGCGATCACTGGCCCGACGTTGAGCAAGTCCGGCGGCAGGACTTTTCTCCCATACCCTTGAGCGCGTTGGAAGGCAGTTGGACGGACCTGTCGGGCGACGCAGTGTCCGTGGCCTACCTCGAGGCGGACTCTGCCACCCATTACCTGGTCAATCGCTACGGAATGCACGAGGTGCAGAAGCTGCTGGGAAGACTTAAGAAAAAGCAAACCCTGGCGGCGGCAATTCAAGATGAACTGTCTCTGTCGTACGATCAGTTTCAATCACGTTGGATGGCACACTGGCAGGAAGGGCGGGCGAAGAAGTCCTAGGCTGCCGATCACGCCATAAGAAATCCGCCGTTTCATCAGACGCTTCGGGTACTGACTCCTCAGCATCCTCGGCTGCCTCAACTTTGTCCTCCCACAACCAACGTCGGCCCGCTTGGTCGAGCATCTTGATCCGGAAATCGATATCTCGCGGCGCCGATCCCATCATGCCGACGACGCTTCGACTGATCCGTTCGACCCTAACCTGAGTCCCTTCCGTAGAAAACTCGTCGGTCCATACCAACTGTCCCGTCTCAGGATTGTGAGCCCGCAACACGAAGTGGGGCTGGCCGGCCTCCTTCGCTCGAGCGGCGATTCTGGTCACCGCAGCGCGGGGCTGCACATGCGCCGCGACCCGGTGCGTCGCGCCTTCCGGATGGTCGCCGACGGCGAGATTCAGACGGCCCTCCCAAAGAAAGCGCCCATTCGATGCATCATAGACCCGAAGGGTAAATTCCGAGAGACTCCCCGTGCCTACGCCAAGGCCACCGGCAAATATCCGTGTGCGCGGGTGGCTGGAAGGGGGACCGTCATCCTTGATGTCCAGTTCGTAGGTATCCGCAGAAAGGACTTCTCCGGAATGGGCATCATAGGTCTTGACGGTGATAAACGACGTGTCGTCGTCCTGAAAGCCGAATCCGGCTGCCACGACGGCTTTCGCTGCTGGAGTAGCTGGAGCCTCGCCTGCCAGAGCGACGAAGGGGAGGACGAGGACTGTCAAACCCACGCTGCCTAACCAGATGATAGACCGCATGCTCAGTCTCCTGTTTGCCTCACCCCGACTATGCCGGAACTGGCCTCAGGAGAACATTCCCCGCTGTGGGGGACAATCCCCCAAAAGGGGGTAGTAGGCAGGACGCTCAGTCATGCGGGTCCAGAGGAACTTCTCCGAAGACTTGATAGCGATATTTGGCTACCAGCCGATAAAGCCAATAGCCAAGCGGCTTCACGAACCGTAGGGCGAACAGTTTGGCCAACAGGCGTCCGCCCCTTAACCCCGGAAGCAGAGGAAGGAACGCATCCAGACCACTGGCAATCCCGCCATCGGCACTCACGAGGAATGCGGCTTCCGGCCGCTCCCCCTGATGTCGAGAGCCCAGCACCCGTTTGGCCTCCTCACTCTGATAGGCAATCATACGTAGGCTCTGCCCATCAGTCACGCGCTCAAGGCCGCGCTTGGCTGTCACGCACATGCGGCAGCGACCATCATAGATCAGAAGACACTGAGATGAGCCTTGAGGTGAGGAGCTCGCCATATATCGCGACTCGCACTGTTGCCCGCTCGAGACGCGACCGGTAAGATTTGCCCATGCCGCATCGACGCGTCTTGCTTCTGACACTCCTGACTCTCGCGACCGTTGGGGTTGCCACCCTTTTGCTCGTGTTGTCGCCTGCAGCCCCGCGGGCGCCTCACGTGCTGTGGTGGCTGTTTCTTGTCCTTCTCCCGCTGGGACTGGCAACGGTCATTTTTATGAGACGGGGCTGGGCGGCGATGGTATGCGTAGCCTATGGAACCATCGGATTAGCGCTCGACCTCGCCACGGTCGTGAGTATTCTGGGAGGACGCGACGGATCGGATCTGGCGCTTGCGCTGAGTCTCGTCAGCGGGAGCGCGAATTTCGTGTTGATCGTATTTGGCGGCCGTGCGTTTTGGGCCGATTTGGAGAGACGAGGGCCTCAAGGATCCCGCCCTCCCAATCCTCCTTCCCCTTCTTCATCGTTACCCGATTGACGGCCCCAAACCCTGCCTCCCTCAACCAGACTGTCGTGTCTGCGACGGAATAGGTGTTGCCGGTGTCCGTGAACAGCAGCATGGACACCGCAAACAAACTAGCCTCTTCGGGATACAGGCCTTGCCGATCGTGGAGAAATGCATCCTGAATGATGAACCGTCCACCGTCCGTCAAAGCCGCTCTGACCCGGCCAAACACGTCCAGATTTTGCTCAGGCGAATAGATGTGCAACACATTGGAATACCAGATCACGTCAAAGCGTCCAGGAATCTCATCCTTCAGCAAGTCCAACGACAGATACGAGAGGCGCCTGCCTGCTTTCTGAGTCGCCGCGATCTCCTTGGCCACTTCCAACGCCGCAGGACGGTCGCAGACGGTCGCGCGAAGCCCGGGATTCTTGGCGAGAAACGACATCGCATAGGTTCCCGGCCCTCCTCCGAGATCAAGCAAGGTCTTTGCTCCCTTCAAGGACAATTGACCGGCAATCATTGGCGCGGTCTCGAGCGTGCGATAGTGCATGGCCCAGGTAAACCGGCGACGATAGTCCGGGTCTTCCGGTTCGTCCTTGTCCAGCGGCTCGCCGCTCCGGATTGACTCCGCCAGTCGGAGCCAGTCGTTGGCGTGCTTCGTAATGAGATGTAGATAGCTGCCGCGGTAGGCCGGTTCATCGGCGTTCAACGCCGTGGCCGCCAGACGGCTGTTGCGATAATGGTTGCCCGCCTTGTGCAGCAGTCCCGCCATGGCCAGGTTCCGACACAAGATCGAGAGTCCGCGCTCGCTGACCTTCATCTCCCGGGCAAGATCTGCCAGCAGCCAGGTGTGCTTGCCGATGATGGTGAACAGGTTGAGTTCGAGGGCGGTGAGAATCACGCGTGGCAGGCGATACCCCGATAGGGCATCGCGAAACTCTTCGAAGGTCGTAATCGGGAGTTTCATGCGGCACCCCCGATCTGCCGGCAGCACCAATGCATCAAATCCTGGACTTTCGACAAATCTTCGAAATCGACTTCGCGCTCGAAGGTCACCGCCACATACTCCTCGTTCATTTCGGTCTGCTCGGAAAACCCTGATTGCAGCAGCAACGGGCGATATTTCGAGACGGCAGGCTGAATGAAGTACTTGGCCTGCTTGGCCACCTCATCAGTCCCCAAATCTTCAGGCGTTCCTTCCGACATCAGACTCATGACGTCGTCCATCGCGATGCCGTACTGGCAGAGGAGCTTGCCTTCCGGCTTGATCTCCAGCAGCCAGCCGTCCGTCCCGAGGTCAAGAGCAAGTGGCCCGTCAGGCTCAAGCTCATAGAGCTGCGGGAAGGCCTTGGACAACGTGGTGCGCGCTTCTCCCCAATGCGGTGATTTCAATTCGCTCATCCGTGCAACTCTCTGGCGCTCGCCCGTGCGGCCTCGTTCGAGAGACGTTCCCGAAGACGGTGGAGGCGGGTGGTGTTCTCTTCCAGCTTCGGCAGCTGATATTTGCGGTCCATCTCCACGACCCGTTCCAGCAGCTGAGCCGCTTCCTGTAGCCGGCCCATGGCCTCATAACAGTCGGCCAGTACATATCGGGCTCCGCCGGTCCGGAGTTCGTCGCAGCCCCGTTCCGCTATCGACTGGCTGGTGTGGCAGCAGGCGACGGCGTCGTCAAAGCGCTGTTGCATCAAAAAGGTCCTGGCCATCATTCGCCAGGCATCCGCAACGCCCCCGTCGTTGCCCAACCGGCGCATCAAGAGCATCGACTTTTCGTAATGGTCGATCGCCTCCGAGAACTGGCCCTGCTCCCTGGCGATGAGCCCAAGATCCGAATACAACACGGCCTTGGCTGCCTCATCATGCGTCTTCATCATCAGATCCAGCGCTTCCAGATAATAGGCCTTGGCGCGTTCCCATTCGCCAGCATCGGCGCGCAGGTTCCCGAGATTGGCAAGGGTGGTTCCAATGCCTTTCTCGTCGCCGAAGATCTTCTGTAGTTCCAGCACCTCCTGATAGTAATTCTGGGCTGCGTCCCGGCGGCCGCTCACAGCACAAATATTACCCAGATTCCCGAGCGTCGCCGCCAACGCCCGCTGATCGCCGGTCAAACGGTCGCATTCAAGTGCCTTGGCGTAACAGGTGTACGCTTCGGTGTAATGGCCCCGGCCAAAATGCTCGTTCCCCTGCCGGTTCAGTTCTTCTGACAGTCCATTCTTGAGGGTCATGTGTTGAGCGTTAGTGAGGCCAACCGGCCATTGCGGCTAGGCGACCGCCCGTTCGACAGCCGCCTTCGCGCCAGTGAGAATCGATGTTCCGTCCCCGACCAGGATGGCGTCGAATTGATACTTCAACAGACGCTGCAGGCCCGCTTTTGCCTTGGTCGCATCCGCATATTTTTCCTCGGGCAATAACGAAAGCGCACCGGCCGGCTTGCCGATCAATGCGTCGCCGACAATGAGCACGCCCCTGCCCTGTTGAACAAACAGCGCCGATTCACCGGGCGATTTCTGATCCTGCAGGTGAATGACCCAGATACCGCCGGGCAGCAATTCTCCATCCTTGAACGTCTTGGTCGGCTTCAGATCCATCTGAGGCGCATCCGCGTCGGGGACTTGCAGCTGGCAGCGGAAATCTGCCTGACAAGCGGCCGCCTCCCGGACGTGGTCGCGATTGGTGACGATGATGTAATCGAGTTGGCCCTGACGACGGATCAACGCGCTGGCCTCTCCCGTCAGCGGTGGCGGATCAACGACGATCCTATGCTCGCCGACGTTGAGAAACAGGCCGTTGAAATTCAGCTGCTTCTCTTCGGAAAACCACGACCACTGCCAGATGCCGGGAAGAAGTGCTTTCATGAGCGCTGTATGGGTACGACGACTTACAACGAGGCCACGGCATCTTTGACCGTTTTCGTGACTTTCGTCAGGATGCTCGGTTCGTTCGGTAAATCGATGATGTCGTCCTCGGGTATGGTGATGAATTTTCGATTCGCGCCCTTGGTCAGCGAAATCAGAAACATGCTGTTCGACGGCGTCACCGGGATCACGACCTGTACTTGTGGGTCGACACCTTGTACCAGCTCCAGAAACTTCTGTTTTCCCACTTCCATTTCATCCATTGCGTGTGTTCCTCTGTGCGCACGGGATCAGAACCGCTCCTTACATTTTGTTGTCCCCGCCGGACGCCAGCAATTTATCGACCTCCGCGATGATGATGTCCGCACCCGCCAGATCCATATTGCCAACACGCTGCCAGCGGATCACGCCCTGCTGGTCGATGACATAGACATTGGGAATGAACTTGCCGCCGCCGTAGAGCTTGTCGGTGACTTTGCCGGGATCAAGCAGATAGGGATAGGTGACCTTCACCGGAAACGCCGAGAGGAATTCGCCGACCTCCTTCTTGGAATTACCGGATGAATTGACGCCGACAACCGCCACATTCTTTCCTTGCGTCGCCTCATAGACCTTTTGCAGATTGGTGCCCTGCATCATACAGGGGTCGCAGATGTGGAAGAGCCCAAGAACCACGACCTTTCCCTTATAGGCATCCAGTGACACTGGGTCGCCGCTGATGGCGTTCAACGCAAAGGAAGGCGCCTTTTCCCCGACCTTGAAGAATCCAGCGGCGAGCAAGAGCTGTGCTGAAAGGAGGGGGACAAGCACGGCACCAAGGATGATTGGAAGACGTTTCATGAGGACCTCCATGAGGAGATGGGGCGCGTAAAATGACGCATCCGATCCAGTAGTTTGGCTATCCTACCATGCAGTTTTTTTCTGGAGCAACGGCGGCCGAACCATGGCGCCGCGCATGTCATCGAGGCAGGAACACGGGGCCGTGAGCGGCGCGTCTTAGCTCGGGCGTTCAAACAGTCCGAGCTGGAACTCCTCGGCCCGCGTGAACGAGATCGGATAGCGCTCGGTGAAGCAGGCGTTGCAGTAATGATCGGGCGCGCCTGGAGCGGATTTCAGCATGCCGTCGAGGCTCAGGTAGGACAGACTGTCGGCAGTGATGTACTTGCGGATCTCTTCTGTCGAATGGCTCGAAGCAATCAGCTCTTTTTTTGTCGGTGTATCGATCCCATAGAAGCAGGGCGAAATGATCGGCGGAGAGCTGATCCGCATGTGGACCTCTTTGGCGCCGGCCTGACGGATCATCTTGACGATTTTTCGGCTGGTGGTGCCGCGGACCAGCGAATCGTCGACCACGACCACGCGCTTGCCGTGCAGCACTTCCGGAACAGCGTTGAGTTTGACCTTCACGCCAAAGTGCCGGATCGACTGTTCGGGCTCGATGAACGTCCGTCCAACGTAATGGTTTCTGATCAAACCGGTTTCGAAGGGAATGCCGCCGCCTTCGCTGTACCCCAACGCCGCCGGCACGCCCGAGTCGGGGACCGGAATTACGACATCGGCCGGCACCCACGACTCCTGCGCCAGCTGCCGGCCCAGGGCCTTTCTGGTGGCGTACACCGCATTCGCTCCGAAGATCTTGCTGTCGGGCCGCGCAAAGTACACATATTCGAACACGCACATCGCCGGCTGCACGGGAGCAAACGGTTTGTAACTCGTGACGCCCTGTTCGTTCAACACCACAAGTTCCCCCGGCTCGATCTCGCGGACGATTTCGGCATCGAGCAGATCGAACGCACAGGTTTCGGAGGCCACGAGATAGGTATCCCGCAACCGCCCGAGCGAGAGTGGCCTGAAACCGTACGGATCTCGCGCGGCGATAATGCCGTCGTCTGTGAGCAGAACTACGGAGAATGCTCCCCGCACCTGGCTGAGGGCGTCAATGATCCTGGCGAGCAAGGTATCGGCGCGAGAGTGGGCGATCAGGTGAATGATCACCTCGCTGTCCGAGGTGGACTGGAAAATGGCACCATACGCTTCGAGTTCATTGCGAAGCATCTGCGCATTGATGAGATTTCCATTATGCGCCAGCGCCAGGTTGCCGAAAGCAAAATTCACCGTCAGCGGCTGAACATTCTTGAGGTCATGGCTGCCGGCGGTCGAGTACCGGTTATGGCCGATGGCCATCGGCCCTGTGAGGTTCTTGAGGGTGTGGTTGTTATAGATATCGGCGACCAGCCCCATGCCTTTGTGCACGTGGAAATGATCCCCGTCCGCTGAGACGATGCCGGAAGCTTCCTGCCCTCGGTGCTGCAGCGCATAGAGACCCAGATACGTCAGATTCGCCGCTTCTTTATGCCCGTAGATGCCGAAGACGGCGCACTCGTCGTGAAATTTATCGGGTGAGACGATGGGGAGTTCTTTGCGCATGGCTCGTGCTATTCCTGACTCAACTGCTCTTCAATCGCGTGCGCCCAGCGATCTGACACCTGCTCAATGGGAAGATCGATGCGGCAGCCGTCGCTTAGCCGGCCGCGCTCGACGTCGATGACCAACCGATGTCCGCCCACCTTGCCGATGGAGGCAGCGGGAACACCGGCCGCCGCCGCACGAGTCAACAACGATTCCACCGCATCCGGTCTTGTCGAGAGGATGATCCGCGACTGGCTTTCGCCGAACAAGAGGGCGTCGCGCCGCAACGAACCGAGCCCTAATTTTACCACAGCCCCGTGCGCCGCGTGCGGCCCCGACACACAGCATTCCGCCAAGGCCACTGCGAGTCCTCCGTCCGAGCAGTCATGCGCGGATTGCACGAGTCCCTCATGGATCACTTTCAATACGAACTCATGCAGAGCCTTCTCGGTTTCGAGGTTTAACAACGGCGGAGAGCCCTGTTCCCGGTGCTGGAGGACCTTGAGATATTCGCTGCCTCCCAGATCATCTCGGGAGTTCCCCAGCAGGACAATGGCATCGCCGTCCTCCCTGAACCACTGGGTCATCGCGCGATCTACCTGGTCAATCAACCCCACCATCCCCAACATGGGCGTCGGATAAATGGAGAGGCCGTTGGTCTCGTTATAGAAACTGACGTTCCCGCTGACGATCGGGATGCTCAAATGTTCGCAGGCGTCCTTGAGACCTTCGATCGCCAGCACGAACTGCCACATGATGTCCGGCCGTTCCGGGTTCCCGAAATTCAGGCAATCGGTCAGACCGATCGGTTCGGCACCGGAGCACACCAGGTTTCTGGCTGCCTCCACGACCGCTAACCGGGCGCCCTCGTAAGGGTGAAGCAAGCAGTACCGGCCATTGCAATCGACGGTCATCGCCACCGCTTTATTCGTCCCTTTGATCCGGACGACGGCGGCATCCGACCCCGGTCTCACCATGGTGTTGGTCCGCACCATATGGTCGTACTGTTCGTACACCCATCGCTTGCTGGCAATCGTCGGACTCGACAATAATGTCAGCAGCGCAGTATTGCCGTCCTTCACGTCCGGAATCGAATCGTAATTCACGTTTGTCAGCATGTCCTGATAGGCGGGGGGTGTGTAGGGCCGCTCATACCTCGGACCGTCATCGGCCAGCGCTTTCGCCGGAATGTCCGCCACGACCTGGCCCTGGTCGAGCACACGCAGGAGGCCGTCCGCCGTCACCTTCCCGACGACGGCCACATCGAGATCCCACTTCCGGCAAATCCGGATGCACTCCTCTTCCTTTCCGGCCTTGGCCACCATCAACATGCGTTCCTGGGATTCGGACAGCATCAGTTCATAGGGTGTCATTCCCGGCTCGCGGCGCGGCACGTGGGTGAGGTCCAGTTCGATGCCGTTTCCGGCTCGCGAGGCCATCTCGCACGAGGAGCTCGTCAGGCCTGCCGCCCCCATGTCCTGGATGCCCACCAGCAAATCGCTCGACATCAATTCCAGACAGGCTTCCAAGAGCAGTTTTTCCTGGAACGGATCGCCCACCTGCACGGTCGGCCGTTTTTGCTCCGACTCGTCATCGAAGGCGTCGGAGGCCATCGTCGCGCCGTGAATCCCGTCGCGGCCTGTTTTCGAACCAAAATAGATGACGGGGTTACCGACGCCGGCGGCAGTGCCACGGAAAATCTTGTCCTTGTGTGCAATTCCGAGGCAGAAGGCGTTTACAAGCGGATTGAGCGAATAGATATCGTCGAACCGTACTTCGCCGCCCACCGTCGGCACGCCCATACAGTTGCCGTATCCGGCAATCCCCGCCACAACACCTCTCATCAGATGGCGGTTCTTGGCACTCTCCAGCGCGCCGAAGCGCAGGGAATCGAGCAAGGCAATCGGCCTCGCGCCCATCGTAAACACGTCGCGCAGAATGCCTCCCACGCCAGTCGCCGCCCCTTGATAGGGCTCGATAAACGACGGATGGTTGTGCGACTCCATCTTGAAGACAACGCACAGACCGTCGCCGATGTCGACGGCGCCGGCGTTCTCACCCGGCCCCTGGACGACCCGCGGGCCAGTGGTGGGAAGCTTTTTCAAGTGCACGCGCGAGCTCTTATAGGAGCAGTGCTCCGACCACATGACCGAGAACATGCCGAGTTCGGTGATATTCGGCTCCCGGCCCAAAATCTCGAGGATCTTCTTGTACTCGTCCTCCGTCAGATTGTGCTGGGTCAGAAGTTCTTTGAGATCTGCAGTATTCGTCTTCATGGATTCCTATACGTCACAACGACAGTGCTTGCTTCTCAAGATCCGGAGCTGCGCGTGCTTCGTCGCGAGAAAGACACGTTGAACGGCGCTGCCGCGCGCCAGCCGCTTCGGCAAGGGGCTTCGATGCTGATACCCGCGAATGGACATTTCCTGGACCAGCGCATCATGCCGGCTAAACAGTGCCTTGAGCTTGCCCCGCCAGCGCACGGTTTCCGGATGACGCGCATAACCTTTCTTCCCGTTCACCAATACCGACCAGATCGCGTGCAGCTCCCGATGCTCGCCGAGCAAATGATTCCGACAAAGCCTCTTCGGCGAAATATCCCAGATCCGCACACGTATTTCCTCCGCTTGTTCCCTCTCCTTACCGGCCGGGACGAGGCCATGGCCTTATCCCGTCCCTACCATTTTTAAGCGATGCTGCTTCAACGACTCCACCAGGGACATGAGGATCAACCGCCCGTCTACATTCCCCAACAACTCCTCTGCGGAGCGCTCGGGATGCGGCATCATGCCCAATACATTCCCCTCGGCGTTCCGGATGCCGGCGATGTTGTCGAGGGATCCGTTGGGATTGGCTTCCGCCGTGACCTTCCCCTCCGGAGTGCAGTAGCGAAAGACCACCTGAGCATTCGCCTGTAACCCTGCCAACGTGACGGGATCGGTATAGTAATTCCCGTCGGCGTGGGCGATGGGGATCTTGAGCACCTGCCCCGGCCTACATCCGCCGGTAAAAGGGGTCGCCGCGTTTTCCACGCGCACATGCACATCCTTGCAGACAAAGTGGAGCGAGCGGTTCCGCAGCATCGCGCCGGGAAGCAAGCCGGCTTCGAGCAGGATCTGAAAGCCGTTGCAGATGCCCATGACCAGTCCACCGTTCTGGGCGAACTCTTTCACGGCATGCATCACCGGTGAAAAGCGGGCGATGGCGCCGGTCCGCAGATAATCTCCATAGGAGAAGCCGCCGGGGATAATGATCGCGTCTAGGCCTGACACCGTGGTTTCTTTGTGCCAGATCATTGTCACGGTCTGCGCCAG
>DASVBB010000214.1:0-3380 GCA_036376045.1 Nitrospira sp. | reverse complement strand
CTATCGCGACGTACGGGGACAGTACGATTTGGAGGCGCTGGACGACCTCAATCACATCCTCCGCTGTCACCATACAGGGGAAGTGGCCGCGATGGACCCCCGGGTCATCGAGCACATCAATCTTGTGCAAAAGGCACTTGGCGGCGAGGGAGAGATCCATGTGATTTCCGGTTATCGTTCACCGGAGTACAATGCGTTGCTGGTCAAACGAAGCCGTCGTGCCGCCAGGCACAGCCTCCATGTTGAAGGACAGGCCGTCGACTTCTTTATTCCCGGCGTCCGTCCCCGCGAAATCCGCCAGGCCGCCCTCAAACTGCAGTATGGCGGCGTCGGCTACTACCCTCGGGCAGACTTCATTCATCTGGATTGCGGGCCGTTCCGCTCCTGGTAAGCCTTCTGGCGATTCAAATCTTCCGGTCGGGACCCACGCTCATCTCGGTTTGAGAAACAACACTGACAGCGGCGGCAGGATGACTTGCAGCGAAAAGGGAAATCCGTGGCTGGGCTGTGGCTGGGCATGCAGGCCGCCGGCGTTGCCGATATTTCCTCCGCCGTAAATCGACGCATCCGTATTCAAAAGCTCTGCGTACATGCCTCCATGTGGCGCGCCGATTCGATAGTCGTACCGCGGCACCGGCGTAAAGTTGCACACGCACAGAATATGGTCGTGCGGATCGCGGGCCTTCCTGAGAAACGCGATAATCGAATTGGCCGCATCATGGAAGTCCACCCATTGGAACCCCTGCCAGTCATGGTCGATGGCATGGAGCGCGGGCTCTGATTGATACAGTCGATTGAGATCACGCACCAGGTGTTGGACTCCGTTGTGATAGGCATACTGCAACAGATGCCAATCGAGACTGGTATCGTGGTTCCATTCCTGGCGCTGGGCGAACTCGCCGCCCATGAAGAGCATTTTTTTCCCGGGATGCCCGTACATAAGGCCGTAGAGGGCGCGGAGGTTGGCGAACTGCTGCCATTCGTCGCCGGGCATCTTGTTGATCAGCGAGCCTTTCCCATGCACGACTTCATCGTGCGAGAGAGGGAGCATGAAATTTTCATTGAACGCATATAGCAAGCCGAAGGTGAGCTGATTCTGGTGATACATCCGGTGGATGGGATCATGACTGAAATATTGAAGCATGTCGTGCATCCATCCCATGTTCCACTTGAAGGTAAATCCAAGCCCGCCGGTGTAGGTAGGTCTTGACACCCCGGCCCAGGAAGTGGATTCTTCGGCCAACATCATGGCTCCGGGAAAGTCGCGATGCACCAGCACGTTCAAATCTTTGAGAAACAGCACGGCGTCGAGATTCTCATGGCCTCCGAATTGGTTCGGAATCCATTCACCCGCCTTCCGTGCATAATCGAGATACAGCATTGAGGCGACGGCATCCACGCGCAGTCCGTCAATATGGTAACGATCCAGCCAGGACAGCGCGCTGTTCATCAGGAAATTTCGGACCTCGACGCGGCCATAATTGAAGATGCGGCTGTGCCATTCCGGATGGTAGCCCAGGCGCGGATCGGCATGGTCGTACAGATGAGTTCCATCAAACTGCGACAGACCGTGGGCATCGTCGGGAAAATGGGCGGGCGCCCAATCCATGAGCACTCCGATCCCGGCCTGATGGGCCGCATCGACGAAGGCCATGAAGTCCTCCGGTGTGCCATAGCGGCTGCTAACGGCAAAGTAGCCGGTGGATTGATAACCCCACGAGCCATCGAACGGGTGTTCGGTCACCGGCATGAGTTCAAGATGGGTGTAACCCATGTCTTTGACGTAGGGAATGAGCTGGTGAGCGAGTTCCCGATAAGTCAACCAGCGATGGTGATCTTCCGGCACGCGCATCCATGAGCCTAGATGCACTTCATAGACGGACACAGGGGTGTGGAGGGGATCACGCGTGCTCCGGCCTTCCATCCAGGCGTGATCGTTCCATCGGTAGGAGGAGATGTCACGCGCCACCGAGGCGGTTTTCGGCCGGAGTTCCGAGGCCACAGCGTAGGGATCGGCCTTCAGGAGAATCGTATCCTGGCCGCGCGGACGGACCTCATATTTATAGAGTGTCCCGTCCTTGAGACCGGGAATGAAGAGCTCCCAGAGACCGGTCGCTCCCCGGTTGGTCATCGGATGCCGCCGTCCATCCCATTGATTGAAATCGCCCACGATGCTGACGCGTCCGGCATTGGGAGCCCAGACGACGAAATGTATGCCCGCAATGCCCTCGATTGTGCGTAAATGAGACCCCAGCGTCTCGTAGGCTCTGAAAAACGTCCCTTCGGCAAACAGGTGCAGGTCAAAGTCCGAAAGGAGAGGCGCAAAGGCATAGGGATCGTAGCGTTCGGACACCCGCCCGGCATAATCCGTCACGCGAAGCCGATATCGCGACACGCTCGAAGACTGCGGCAGGACGGCTTCGAAGAGTCCGGATTCATGGATGCGCGACATGGGAAACGCCCGCGGCTCATGCGGTGAAACCAGCACCTCGGCCTCGTTCGCTTCGGGTAAAAAACAGCGGATGACCACCGCGGCGGAGCCGTTCTGCTCACGCGTGTGGGGACCCAGCACAGCCAAGGGATCCCAGTGCGTGCCCGTGATCAGTTGCTCGATGAGCTGTCGTGAAAGCGTGGACATGATGGTCAGCGCGACTCCCTGTGTGTATCGTACGAGTAAACTGTTCCATTATGAAAGAACCAAAACGAGAATGCCAGCCAGGTGTCCTCTCGTCACGTATTCGCTTCGACGGCCACGATCGCGCGTGAGACACTAACGGACGGCTATGCGCTCACCCTCAGCACTTGAAATGGCTCTGGCAATTTTTGCGCTCGCCTATGGTCTCATCATTACCGAGCGCATTCACAAAACCATCGTGGCCTTGTGCGGTGCGGCACTCATGATTGTGTCCGGCGTCCTCACGCAGGAGGAAGCGTTTTATTCTCATGAGTTCGGCGTGGATTACAACGTGGTCTTTCTCCTCATCGGGATGATGATCATCGTCAACATTGTACGTACGACCGGATTGTTTGAAGTGCTGGCAATTTGGTCGGCGCAGCGTGCGGGTGCCCAACCTTTTCGGATGCTCGCCTTGCTGGCGATGGTCACGGCGGTGTTGTCCGCCATGCTCGACAATGTGACGACGGTGCTCTTGATGGCGCCCGTGACGTTAAGCATTGCGAAACGGCTTCATCTGAATCCCGTGCCGTTTCTGATCGTGGAGGCGCTCGCCTCGAACATCGGCGGAACGGCCACCTTGGTGGGGGACCCGCCCAACATCATGATTGCCAGCAAGGCGGAGTTGGGCTATGTCCAATTTCTCCTCGTGCTTGGCCCGGTCGTGGTCGGCGTTATGGGGGTGTTTCTGATCGGTCTCCGGGTG
>DASVBB010000207.1:0-11498 GCA_036376045.1 Nitrospira sp. | reverse complement strand
GCGCTTCCTCGCAGGGCTGGTAATCAGGAATTTCTCGCCGGCGCGTCTCGAGAACGGCACAGAAGATCTCGCGAAAGCGCGCCCGCTTGTCCTGGATCCCCACTTCGGTAGCAGGTAGCAGCACAAGGGGCGGAGTTTCAGCCGAGTACGGCATCAACGGTGCCGGCGCGCAAGCGCCAAAGATGAGACCTAGAAGGAGGGCGAGCCTGAGACAGCAAGCTGGTCTTGTCAAACTGGTGTGACTCCGGCTGTCCACAATGAGGGCGCTATACCTGCTTCCTTTCACGAAGTCCTCCAATCTAGGACAGGGGTCAGAAGGAATCAGTGCCCGACGCCGTACAAAACGTACCTGCCGGTTTGGGAAACGTACCCTGTGAGTCTGGGCACGTCCTCACGGATAATATCTCCAATCGACGAGCAGTCGCAGACCCACAGACCAGACCGGCTTGAGATCCACTCCCGGAGCACCGACAGGAAGGGCGAGGCTCGTGGCATACGGAACGGTGACCCCAGTGAACAACTGGACGAGCAACGTCGCACTCTGGTTGCTCGAAAACGCGCGGAATGGCCGATACTCCAACACAGGCAGATCAAAGAAGATCGATTTGTAATCGACAAGCCGGTTACCGGCGCCCGGCGTGGCCCCAGACGCAAATACACGATCCTTCCCCGTCAAGCCATAGAAGGTCACACCAAGTTCTCGGCCGAGTACGAACTGAAATCGGCCGATTGGTGTCGCCCATCCAGATTGCCACCCCAACAGGCCTCCATTGCCTGCAGTGACTGCCAGGTTGAGATATTGACCCGGCGCGAAAAAATACAATGGCGCGAGCAACAGCAAATCGCCTGGGATCAGGAAAAATGGCATCCGCACCCGTGTAGACAACCCCACGTGTGAGGGGATCGCGGACGATAAATTGCCGCCTTCCTGGGCAACTGCACTGCTGGAGAACGAATTCGAGGAAGATCCGTCGCCGCGTAATCCCACGGCCATGAAAATGAGTCCGTCACCCGACTCACCAAGTACGCCCTCCAGCCCCATTCCAATTCGTGCGGACACATCAACTCCTCCTATGCCGCCGCCGCCTTCCGATCCCGTGAATCCGCTGGAGATATATCGGCCATCGACCATGCCAGCAAGCCCGATGAAAGGCCCTACCTCGCTACGGAACCGGGGTATCGCACCAAGCCCTGCGCCCAGGCCGGGCATGGGAATGGATCTCACCACTTCTTGACCGAGCTGGGATGCCTCCGGCGTCAAGCCTAAGCCTTCTGGCCGTTCCACGAGGGTGTCATGCGCACACACGTCGAACGTATCGAAGTCGAGCGGTGCCGCAGGTGTGTACGGCATACGCGGGTCGTGGTACAGACCAGTGGCCGTGTCCAACACTTGCTCAAGGCTGATGCGAACAGCTGCAGCTGCGCGCTCGGCATCCTCCGGACGCATGTGGGCATCACCCATTAATATGACTGACTGTCTCTGGTCTAACCAGAGCACAACCTCGAGACCGGCTTCGTTATAGAAGTCATGCGTGCCTTGGCGTTGAGGGGTGCTGCCCCAGGTACCCGCGATATGGCCGGCAGAATACATATCCTCCAAGAAATGGAGCGCAAAGGCTTCGTCAAACAGCACGGAAAGCACGAGCCTCTGTCGTTCCTCAGGCGTAAGCTTCCCGTGGGCCAGACGGGTGGCCTTCTGCAGAGCACTCAAATGATACTGCCCCCACACTCCGACCGCGTTGATTTCTGACCCTGGACGCATGACCAGCGCGCCATATTCTTTGGGCGAAGTATCAGTGCGCGGGCGAGCGAGTAGGAAATGAGCGTGGCTCGAGTCCGCCCGAGTGGCATAGCGGGAATCCGCACGTTGGAAGTTGGTGTCAGCCTTGCGTAGCGCGTTGATGCGAGCGGCCCTTGCAGTCTCGGTCTCCACCCGACGGCGCAGATCCTCAATCGGGCTCTTGTCGCCTGGAATCTGGCTGGAAGGTGGAAGGATGTCGATACGTGAGAGGTCAACTTTGAGCTGCGCCGCGACCTCGGCAACCCGAAAGATCCAATTCGATTGGAATATGGTCTCGGCCATCTCCTGACTCGAGCATGAGTGATCTCCACCGATGGCCGACAGTGCGGCCCAATCGATGCAGGGCGCGCTGAGACCTTGAGAAACATCGGCGCCCTGCTCGCAAAGACGCGGTTCGCGGTTCCTGCGCGCTTGGCTCCATAAACGATCGAATATCTCCCTATGCTTGGGATCGAGATTCTGCACCGCCAGCGTCGCGATGTCTCGGTGCTCTGGATAGACCCAGGCGAATGCGGGTTCAGTAGTCCCCCAACCGAGGAGACACGTGATCATCAAGGTGACAAAGAGGCGGAGAAGAGATGTGCGTGTCATAGGTGCCTACACAGGCCATCGGCGACGAGCCCGAAACCCTTCGAGAGCACCGTAGAAGCACGCTTACATTACGCCACCATGGCCTAAAACTGAAGGCTGGTTTTCGTTCACCGTGAGGTAACCGGCCGCAGTCCGTAATCTAATCACATCGGGCCTTGGCTGAGCGCGTCACGTGGATCTAGACCAAGCAGAACGATCTGTTCACCGCTGCTTATGAAACAAGTCGACAACAAGAAACCGCTTACGGAGGAGTCATTGAAGACGTTGTGCGCGGTGGAAAAAGGACCTGGTGAGAGGCGGTGACTATGTGCTGTCGCGCTCAGCTATCGCAGTGGCGCGGCAAGCGGCGAAGGACCCAGCGGAGCGGCAAGAGGAGAAGGGCCCAGCGGCTTGGCGAGCGGTGAATGCGGCAGCGGCGTCGCCAGCGGTGACTGCGGCAGTGGAGTGGCCAGGGGCGATTGCGGCAACGGTGTGGCGAGCGGCGATGGCGGTAGCGGTGTGGCCAGCGGTGATTGGGGCAACGGCGTGGCCAGGGGAGATTGCGAAGATGCCGGTGGAAACGTGGCCGGCGCCGCTGGCTGGCTCCCCTGTACGGGCATCTGCGCTGAGGGAGACAGGCCCTCCATGCGGTTGCTCGCGGATTGTTCGGCTGCCGGGAGATGCGGGTTCGATGGATGAATCTGTCTGGCCCGATGCAGAAGCTCGTTGATCTGGTGCACCTTCGCCGGCGTCACATACGCATAACCGGCCAGGGCTTGAGCGACGAGGGCATCGGCTTGCATTTGGTTGAGCACTTGTTGCCGCTGTAGCGTCAGCGCATGCACCTGCTCCGCGGTATTCGCTACGGTCAAGGCCTGATTGGCGGCGTCGAGGCGTTGGCGAAGCTGCTCGGTCTCGGTCCGGAGCGATGCCAGCTCCAGCGTGGCGCTCTCATTTTCCCGGAGCGCGTGAATCGCCAGAATGACCTCGTCCTGATCGACCTGTGCTGTCAGGTCGACATGGATGATGATGGCACCGTCCTCGAGGCGCGTGCTGGTCCGCTGGTTCAGCACGGTGACGATGCCTGCGGTATAGCTTCGGATCTCATCGCGCGTCACGTCGAGGTTCCGCACCTCGGTCACGCTTTCGAGGTAGGTGGCGACCTGCTCGAGCGCCTGGCGTTTGGCGGCCTCCACGGCCATACGCGTCGCGTCCAATCGCGAATCGTGATCCCCCAAGCGATATTCAGCACTGGCGGTGACGGTACGAATCGCCGGCGGCCCCTTCGGCTTCTCAAGCGGTGACGGTGTTTCAGGCATCAATGCCACCGCCCCGGCACGGTACTTCTCGGGAATCGAATACAGTTCGTTGGTGAAGTTCACGGTGCCGGAATCGTCCTTGTACCGGTAGATCTGACTACCGGCAAAAGCCTGAACGGCCACGGTGAGGAGGAAGAACGCAATGAGGCGGGTTGATGAGAGCATGACGCGTCCCCCTTCACCATACCACGTTCGAGCCACGGAATGTCTCACATTGACTTGAGTGCCGCCGCTCGTTATAAAACCGACGGACCACCGATTGATGGCCGGACCCAGGCGCGCTCCGCAGAGGCAGCATGGATCATGCCGATCCCCACACCACCTATCGCTATCTCATTGATCTCTGGACGTCGGGTGTCCGCGACTATCACAGCCTCCTCTCCGATTACCTCACGGCCAATTCGATTTTTGTCGCGGCGATCGGTCTGCTGCTCGCCCGCCAACCCTTGACCCTGATCTTCAATCTGCTGGTCATTATCCTTTGTTTATTCGGCGTGCTCATGACGCTGCAAATGGCGATCGTGCTGGGACGCTTTTCCGCACAAACGACCCTGTGGGAGTGGCATCTCCGCGGAATCGAAAATTCAGGCGAGTGGACGCAGCCCAGGCTGTTCGTTGATCTCCATCGATACCGAGACCGGCAGGAATCGCTCACCGATAAGGATAGTGATCCACCTGTCGTCCATCCGAACTGGGCGATCCGTCAGCACCGTCAATGGTGGGCGCGCCGCGAAGTGAGCTTTCCGTTGTTCTTTGGCACCCTGTACATCCTGTTCCTTGCCTGGAGCCTTTCTCAGCTGGTCGGCTAAACCCGTGCTCATGGTGGAGACGTAAAAGATGATCAGGATGCTGCTGGTGATTCTGCTGACGGTCCTGGGCGGGGCTCCGGCGGAGGCCGAATCGGAATTCAGTCCGTCCTCCGTTGCCAAAGGCGTCTTCTTGGTGGCGAGTCCGTCACTGAACGATCCGAATTTCCGCGAAACGGTCGTGTTGGTGATCGAGCATGGGGCAGAGGGAACGCTCGGCCTCATCTTGAACCGCGCGACGAGCATGCTGCTTTCGGAGGCCTTGCCCGGGATTGCCGCACTCGAGGGAACGACTCACCGGCTGTTCGCCGGGGGGCCAGTACAGCCGAGCGTGATGCTTCTACTCTCCCGGCTGAAAGATCCTGATCCGGACATGCGGGCGGTGTTCGACAGCGTGTACGTTGGCGGCACTCCTAAAGTCTTGGAACGGATTCTGACGAAGGCCGCACCCTCCGATCGGTTCCGGGCCTTTGCCGGCTATGCCGGCTGGGGTCCCGGACAGCTCGGCCATGAAATGCTCCAGGGCGCCTGGGCGGTCCTGGCTCCGGAGAGCCAGCTCTTCGAGAAGGATCCGTCGACATTGTGGGCGGACAGTCTGGCTCGCCTGCAGGCACCAAGAGTCATTTCCAATTAACGTAGAAAAGGAGACAGCTTTTGGAACCATGCAAATTCTTCTGGGCGTTCATCGCGGTGGCCCTCTCGTGTTCCGCCTGTGCCAAGTCCTTCGACATGTCCGGTGAACGGCTGACGCCGCTGGGCCCTGAATGGGGCGTCGTGATCGGCTCGGTCCTGGTCAAGCCCGTGAAGGGCGCAGGCGAAAGCGGGAAGTCACGCGACTCTTCCGATGCGAGCTATGAATTCGACATCGTGCAAACTCAGCCCGGCGATCCTGACGGCGAAAGTGCTTATGCCGATCACTATCGACTGACATCCAAGGCCGGGGAAGAGCGGGTGTTCATTTCCCGCCTCCGTACGGGGAGTTACCTCATCAGAGGCTTCTCCCAAGACCAGATTGGCGGCAAAGGCGGCGATCTCGATTTGGTGTTTGACTGCATGGCCGGAGAAGTCCGTTACCTCGGCCGCATTCTGGTTGAAGTGCCCCAGCGTGTGACGCGTGGGAAGGAGTATCGATTCTCGGTTGAAAACGCTCGCGAGTCGACGTTGGCGAAAGTCGCCGGCCCGCACCCCGAACTGGCCAAGCAGGCGGTTGACGCGCCCATGCGGTCGCGCGAGCAATCGGCACCCTGACGCGAAAGGACAAGACATGTGTGGCAATGGCTCCCGTCGGCTCGTGTGGGCAATCGGACGTTGTCTCGGCGTGTGGGCGGTGGTCCTCCTTTCGCTTGCCGGGGCCGCATGGTCGACCGGAGCCGAAGAGGAGGACCATGAACACATGCTGGGCGCCGTCGAGGCCATGACGCCTCATCAACGGGAGAGTCAGCACATGAAGCACATGAAATGGACAGCGGTGCGACCGGCCGATGCACGCGATGCGGAGCGTGCCGACCACATCGTCCACGTGCTTCGAGAGGCCTTGGAGAAGTACAGAGATTATCACGTGGCGTTGGAGGAGGGATTCGTGCCGATGCACCCCGAGCGAAAATCTCGGCACTACCATTTTGCCAACAAGACGCGACGGGTCCTGGCCCGGACGCAGTTTGATGCGGGCCAACCGACGTCGCTGCTATACAAAAACACCGGCGAGGGGTATGAGCTTGAAGGGGCGATGTATACCGCGCCACGAGGGATGACCGAGGACCAGCTCAATGAGCGTATCCCGCTCAGCGTCGCGCGGTGGCATGCCCACGTGAATATTTGCCTCTCACCCGATGGCAGCGGACGCCGCTTGACCCGCAGGCAATTCGGCTTCAAAGGGAGGATCGCCGATGAATCCGAGTGCCGGCAAGCCGGAGGGAACTTTGTTCCGCAGGCGGGCGGATGGATGATTCACGTCTATCCCTTCGAAGCGACTCCGGAAAAGATCTGGACACACTGACATCTCGACACCGGCCGGCCCGCGGCGATCTCGGATCGTCACGGGCGCCGGTGAAGAGAGACGCGCGACCGCGGCTACTGCGGATTGTCGACGTCAATAATCGTCAGGGTGACGAGGAGAGGCTTGCCAGCCAGCGGATGATTATAGTCCATCACGGCGTCGGTGTCCGACATCTGCGTGATCGTGGCCTGCTGGCCGGTCCTGCGGTCTTCGATGATGTCGCCTGCCTTCACTCCCGCGGGCAACTCCTTGGTCGGCACGACGGTTTTCTTCTTTGAATCGTAGGCTCCGAACGCCTGGTCCTCACTGAGCTTGACCTCAGTTTTGTCACCCCTCCGCATACCGGATACCGCCTGTTCGAGCGCCGGGAGCATCTGATGCTGCCCTTGAATGAATTGACTGAGATCACGGACCTCGATGCGCTCATCTCCGGGCACCTTGATCTGATACAAGAGGGTCACCTTTGAGCCGTCGGTGATCGGGCCGGAGTCGGCCGGGCGCGAACCCTCAGTCATCGGGGCCGGATCAGCTGCCCGGGTTGGAAGGGCAGATAGTCCAAGACATCCGACGATGGCCAACATGACTGCTGTATATCGGCGCGCTTTCGCCATTAGAACCTCCTTCGGTTGGCTTCGGACGCAGGGGTTGCATCCGTTTCCGCCGTATGTGCCGCAAGCTTTTTGCCACGCATCTAACTGCAACGTTTGTGAGAGGTTAGCGTACGATCAACGTGCGGGGACTTCCGTGCGTAGACAGTCTGTCCACGCGTTCAAGACAGCCTGTCTGCTTTGTACTCGGGGTTTCCCTGGCGCATCTGACAAGGACCGCGCTTGACTGACGAAGCACAGCGACCTAGTCTGCTGGTCATCGTCCAATCACGACGACCGCACACCCAGGAGTTCGAGGAACTCAGTCATGACCACATCATCGTTCCTACTGCAGAGACGTACGGCGATCTGCCTCCTCGCATGTCTGTGGCTCGTCGGGTGCGCCAAGCTGGCCTATCAGCACATGAACGATCCTTCGCGCGATGCGTGGCAGAAGCCGAAGGAGGTGGTCGAAAAGCTGGCGATCGTTCCTGGCTCTCGAGTCGCAGATATCGGTGCAGGCGGAGGATATTTTACGTGGCATCTAGCCGACGCGGCCGGCGCGGATGGAACCGTGTACGCGATCGAGATTGACGAGACGGGACTGGAAATCATCAACCAGGTGATCCAGGCGCGTCACGTGAAAAACGTCGTGCCGATTCACGCTGAGCCGATGGATCCAAAGCTCACCGTCCCGGTGGATCTCGTCTTCAGCTGCGACACGTATCATCACATGCACGATCGTGTCGCCTACTTCCAGCAGCTGGCGCGCCATCTCAAGACAGGCGGTCGGGTGGCAATTCTGGATTTCCATCCGCACGGTTTCTTCTCGGGTCTGCTGGGACACGGCACGGCTGCGGAGGATGTCCGGCATGAGATGGAAGCGGCGGGGTACCAGCGGGTCGCCAGCTTTGACATCGTGGAAAATCAGCATTTTCAGGTCTTTTCCATAAGACCCCCCTGATGAACCCAAGTTGATTCGGCTTGAATCATTTCTGATTCCGCCCCCAGTGTGGTTGAGACTTCTCCTTCACAGCTCCAGCGACCCCGAGATCGAATAAAAACCGCCACAAAAAGAGAGATTGTGCCAGCTGAAGGGAACCGGAATTCAGGTCATTCCAGTAGGCACAAGGCTTGCCACATGAGCAAGCGAGCGGTCTCCCTCCGTCAAGGAGGTCGAAATGAACAGGCGGAACTTGCTCATTCTGCTTCCCATTGTGGCCGGTTGCATGTCGCCTCAGCTCATTGTCAACGGCCAGCTCGATCAGAGTCGGATCCAGGACACGGTGAGCAGGGTAAGTTACGCCTCTGGATTGCCGGTGAGCCGTCCCCTGTCGGTCACGCTCGTCAATCGCGCCGAACTGCAAGAGATTTATCGTGAGCGCGCAGCGACCGCCGGTGAATCTGATTACTGGGCTGCGAGGCGAACTGGGTATGCAGCGATGGGATTCTTGCCCGAAGGCCCACACGACGCTCAAGAACAAATTGGCCTGCTGTCCCGCTCGGTCGCCGGAATGTACATTCCCCGCAAAGAGACATTGTATGTCGTGGGCGAGCCCGCGGTATCGGAGAAGGGGGGTATTTATCTGAACTCAATGGGCGATCTCGGTAATGAACTTACCCTCGCCCACGAAGTCGTTCACGCACTTCAACATCAACACTACCCCGACGCCTTTGAGCAAGCTCCGGTATGGCTGCAACAGACCGATGCCTCCACGGCGCTGCAAGCCGCGATCGAAGGGGATGCCAACCTCCGGGCCGCACAGTCCATGGGGCTGCTTGGCAGGGCGCGAGATCCGGAGGACGTGATTGAGATGTCCCGCGATAGTACGTTTCAACCACTCAGTGACGCGTCGGCGCTCGTTCGTGAGCGCATGGTCTTCCCGTATGTGTATGGCTATCGCTTCGCCTATCACGAAGGCCAAAACGGGCTGAAGTCCCTTCCTGCATCCACTGAACAGATCATTCACATTGAGACGAAGGGCAGAAGTCCGTTTCTCGCGATCGATCTCTCCCAGTTTGCTGCCATCGGTGAGACAATTGGGTGTCGCGTGATGTTTCAGGACAGCATGGGGGAGCTGCTCCTCTCGATCTGGCTTCGCAGTCTGGATTCAACCACCGACCAATCGGCGTGGAACGGCTGGGATGGAGACCGATGGATGGTGGCCGAGTGCGGACTTTCGAGAGAGGTGGCCTGGCTGACGAGCTGGGATACTGAACAGGATGCCGTTGAATTCGAAAAAGCCGTGACGAAGGTTGCATCCGAATGGCAATGGCGCGCCAACCTGAAATCGGCCTTGACCACTTCGGTGCGGGGCAGAGAAGTGGTCATCACGAGCGGTGGCCTCCGACAACAGATCGACACATTCACGCAGGTCGCCAAGCGAAAACGAGTCTCGACTCGGGGAGAGCTTGCGGCCCATTTCCCACTGGCACGCTGACCAGCTCTCGTCGCTGACTCTGTCTACGAGGCCCTTCAGGAACGCGCCCACAATCCCACTCTAGAGAGTTGCGAGCGCGTAGTCCGGCCCGTATGATGAGCGCATGAATCAAGCCACACGCATCAAAACGAAGATGCCCGCTCCCTACGAGCTCACGGCGGTGCAGCAGGACACCCACGACACGAAGACATTCTGCTTTGCATTGCCGGAAGACGCCACACTGGACATGCTGCCCGGCGATCATCTGTACGTGCATGCCACGATCAACGGCAAGACAGTCAAGCGGCCGTATACGCCGTCCTCCGTCCCCGGCACGACCGGCTACTTCGATCTTACGGTGAAGCGGTACGAAGCGGGACTGGTGTCAACGTATCTTCATGACAGGAAGGTGGGTGACACGGTGCTCATGAGCGGGCCGTATGCCGGCGGCCATTGGATGGACGGGATGGCGAAGCGGGTCGGTCTGGTCGCAGGCGGTACGGGGATCACGCCCATGATCTCCATCATTCGGTGGATTCTTGCCACTGGCCTGGATACCGAGCTGTTGCTCGTCTTTGCCAACAAAACCGAAGCCGACATCATTTTCCGCGACGAATGGGAATCAAATGCGCGTGAGCACGCAAATTTCCAGGTCTATCATGTCTTGGAACAGCCTCCGGCCGGCTGGACCCAGGGCAGGGGACGCATCACCGAGGAGATCCTGCGCAGTCATCTGCCCGCGCCGGCAACTGACACGGCTGTCTTCCTGTGCGGGCCGCCGCTCATGGTCGATGCCTTGGAGCGAATGTTACAAGGCATCGGCTATTCGGAACAATCCATCATCCTTCCCTAGCGGACTTTGTAAATCTCACCGTCAGGGAGCGCCAAACTCATTCGATGGTGAAATTCATCACCATGCCTTTGGCGGCATGGGATTCACTGACGTGAGGGTTGGAGAAGAAACACAGGATGGCGTAGCGACCGGGAGTCAATTCGGCCGTGAACATGCCGTCTCGGCCCGGTTCAAGTCCGGTCATGCCCCCGACAAAATTCCCCGGCAGTCGTGAGGGGTTGTCCTGTTGAAGCGCTGCGAGCACATCCTCGGCCGAGGCGCCGGGGTTCAGACGGACGAAACTCGCCTGATGGATCTGGCTCCCGCGATTGATGACGTAGAAGGTATGGCGTCCCTTTCTGAGCGGTTGGACCACGACAAACTCATATTCAAACATGGCCATGTGGAAGGTGCCTGCAAATTCGGGAGGGGGAGCGTGTGACTCCAGGACTCGCAGCGCCTTTTGCATGCCGAGTACGGCATGGGTTTGATGATTCTTGCCCGGCATGCCGCAGATGATGACGTACGTACCAGGTTCCAGATACAGGGTGGCTTCCGATGCTTTGCCGGCGTCCACCCCGTTCGGACCTCCCATGTGTTTGGCCCAGGGAGGGACGCTCCCATTGCTAGTTTTCAGCGCTGCGGCAAGATCGGCTGGAGACTTCCCTTCGTCCAGCTTGAGGAATTGCAGCTGATGGGATTGTTTTCCTTTATTCCTCAGACGAACCGTCGTCTGACCACCCGGCAGGCTTTCGGGGCCGTCGAATCCATGTTCCCAAGCAGAGAACGTGGCGACACTCGACGGGGAAGGAGAGGCAGGCATCGACTCAACGGGGAATGTCGCCATCGTAAGACAGATGCTTACGATCTGGAGGAGGAGCCGGAGACCGACGCTCATGGTGTCCTTCCTTATTAGGTCATCCGAAGGACCGGCCGGACCTACCCATACAACTATTGGAAACAATTAGCAATAGAGCCATTCGGATTGGTGGAAACCTCTAGGTCAATGACTGGCGGCCGTGGGGGGAAGAGAAATCTTGCAGCGGCCCGAGAGGGACGATCCTGGTCGGATTGATGTCGCCATGCGTGACGTAGTAATGCCGTTTGATGTGATCGAAGTTCACAGTCTCGGCAATGCCGTCGATCTGGTAGAGATCTTTCAGATAG
>DASVBB010000195.1:0-4537 GCA_036376045.1 Nitrospira sp. | reverse complement strand
CGTAATCTACGGCTTCACTGTAGAGCAGAATGCAGGGAGGATCAAGCAGGCTTCGGCCAGGGATGCCCCGAGTCGCCTGGCAGCAACCAGCGCTCAGAGTCCTCCCGGAGTCAATCGCTCCAGAGCCGCTCATACCACTTTTTCTGATCGTTGACCGGCCGGACGCCGAGGTTCATCGCTTTCCGGATCTCACCGATATTCCATCCGGTGAGCGTGGCCAGTGTCTGGGCTTCCCGTTCGTAACGCTCACGAAGTTGTTGCCGATAGGCCGTGGCCGCTGCGCAATCGTCCGGGCCTGTCCAGGGATGTCTCAAAATATAGCGCGCCTGGAAGTTTGCCCGATCCGACGTCTCCTGAAAGATGAGATCTTCGGGAAAATGGGCGGCATCGTAACGGACGTGCAGCCGGGTGAGAAAGACGTGTTTTGCCTGCCAGAACACTCCAAGGCTTCGCAGTTCGTCCGCAGAAAGCGGGTTGGCCGCGCAGGGATCGCACCAGTTCATATCCCAGGCGTATTCCAAGAACACGCCGCGTTCATTTTCGCGCTTCACTTGCTGACTGAACAGATCACGATAGAAATCTCCGAATCGGTCTTTCACGTAGAGGGGGATCTCCTGTGCCTCCGGCAGGCGCACCGTCCGGTAATTCGTGGTCTCGACACGGCCTTGCTTCGTGAGGAAGTAGATGAAGAGTTCTTGCGGTCCATCGGCATTGACCGTGCCAAGCCGGATCGGCAACATGAATCTCGGCGATTCGAATGCGAGTTGAAGCGGTCGCAAGTGAGTGAGGCCAAGCTTTGCCTGCGCGCCCAGGTTCACCTTGGCCACGAAAAATTTCAGGTTCTGTTTCAGATAACTGTGCAGCACGGACGACGCGCCCGCTGGAATGCGGTAGCCGTTCTCGGTCAACCAGGTTTCGAGTCCGGCGCTTTCCTTCGCCGAAAGAATAAGAATGTCGTATTCGCCGACCTGGTACTGTGCTTCAACGGTCACGCCTAAGGCCCGGTCCCGCTCACGACTGACTGCCGACTGCGGCATGCTTTTCAATGCATCCATCTTTTGCTCCATCAGCTCGAAGCGCCGGCAGGGATTCTCATCGAAGTATTCGACCAGCCGTGGCGCAGAGTAATCGGCCAGATGTTTGAGGACGGCCGCTTCGCCGACGTGAATCTGTTCCTTCTCCAAAACGGTTGGAACCGGCACGACCAGCGCAAATTCCTTCACGTCGCCCTTGAAGTCATTCGCCATCGTGATGACGGTCTTGTCCTCGTGGCGGGCGACCACCACCTCGGACGCTTTGTTGAAGAGTTTCGTGTCGGCCTTCCCGACGTAGAAGCCGCAGAATGCGGACGCGGACCCGCTCCACAGCAGCAGGCCGGTCAACAACGTCAACGCACACACGAAAGGGCGTGTCATAAGAACCTCCTTTGGTCGTGAAGTGAGAGAAACCTCAAGCCGCGGGGTCATTCGACCGTCAGACGGACGAGACCAATCGTAGCGAAGGCCTGGAGACATGCGATCGATGAGTGGAACGAGAGGAGAGCAGAGGATCAGTCCCCAGAGAGGCCCGTTGGGACGGAACAGAACGAATTGCACCGAGAGCGCAGTCAGAGCCACCAGGAACGCGAAGAGGATCCGGCCGGAGCGCGCATTTGGCGTGGTCTTTGGGTCCGTGATCATGAAAAAGGAGAAAATGAGCAGTGTGCCGCTCTCGATTTGATGCAGGGGGATCGTCAAGGGGTCGCCCAACCACAGCGCCCGGGCGATCAGCAACCCGACATAGAATCCGAGAAATGCGAGCGTCACGTCGGCCCGCGCCGCACGAGTGACGACGAGGCTTCCCATGCAGGCGATCAGAAACCCCAGCCAGGCGACTTGGCCCCACTGTCCTGGGGAGATCCAGCCCAGTCCACTGACAATCACGATGATCAGCGCGAGGTTCGTCGGGTTGAACACATGTTTCTTCTTCCAGCGGATGACGAACTTGCTGGCAATGGCGATGAATGCAGCCAAGGCGGCGATGGGTAGTTCATTGGTGCGGAGGAAAATACAGAGGCCCAAAGCTGATACGACGGCACTGAGAGGATCGAAGACCGGCAGTTTGTGAAGTCGTGTGCAGGCATATTGAGTGAGCAGCGCTGCCGCCAATGTGAGAATAATCTGAGGAGTCGGGACATCGAAGTGCAGCCACAGCAACCCGTACGTGAGGAGGGTGCCGAGGCTGGCAATTTGGTAGAGGCGGGGATCGAAAGCGCTGAATTGAGAGGTCAGACGCGCAAACAGACGGTCACAGTTCATCCGGCACCTCGTAAGTGAAGGGCTCTGTTCCCTACTCACGGTATGGTGCGAGGAGAAGAATCCTTTCACGACTCGAATAAGAAATTTGTGAGGTCGTGCGGAGGCACTCCCTCGTCGAAGGACGCAGTTGGCGATCTGTGAGCGCGATCTATTGACAAGTGGCAGGCAGGACGTAAGAATCGCGCGCCTTACGTCGTCTGATGGCTGTTACGACAACATTGAGTGAAAGGAATCCCGCATGGCGTGGTTCATCCTGATTCTGGCTGGGCTATTTGAAACCGGGTGGGCAATCGGGTTGAAGTATACTGATGGCTTCACACGCCTATGGCCTACGATCTGGACCATCGTTGCGATGATCATCAGCCTCTGGCTGTTGGGCATCGCGGTGAATAAGCTCCCGGTGGGGACCGCCTACAGCGTATGGGTCGGCGTGGGAGCGGTCGGGACTGTCGTGTTGGGAATCGCGCTGCTTGGGGAACCTGCGAATCCTGCACGCTTGATTAGCGTCGGGCTGATCATCGCCGGCATCATTGGACTCAAGTTGGCCACGCCGGCCTGAGGACAGGATGTCAAATCTCAAATTTCAGCCCTCAACGTAGAGCCTATTCCGCCCGGGCTTTCAGCTCCTTGGTTTTGCCTTTCACTCGTTCGCCGCTGCCTTTCACCTTGCCCTTCGCCCGCTCGTACCCAGCTTTCGTTTTGTTGCCCTTCATATCCTCCTTAAGGCCTTTGGCCTCTCCCTTGGTCTCCTCGTAATCAGCCTTCATTTCACCTTTGGCTTTTTCCACCTGTGCCTTCGTCTCACCGGCCTCACCCGACATCGCCGCTCCGCCCATGATCGCCATACCCATCAACGTGATCACGAACATCCTTCTCATGGAGTCCTCCCTGGTTGAATCGTCGTCTTTCCTCCATGATCTGGGGTATTGTGCGGAACCCGTACTGGAGTCATCCCTAGGAAGAAGAGGGGAGAGGACCTGATTAGGCACGTTGCGTTCGGAAGAGGTCTGTCACGGTTTGAATCGTGTCCGCCTCGGACGCAGATTTATCGGGTCGGTAGCGTTTCACACGCGCGAAGCGGAGGGCGAGACCGGCGGGATAGCGAGGCGACTCCTGAATGTCGCTGAAGGCGATTTCAACCACGAGTTCCGGCCGAACGAACACGGTCCGGCCATCACGGTGGCTTTCGATTGCAAGCAGCTGTGCGGTCTGCTGGCGCAGCATGTTATCGGTCAGGCCCTTGAAGGTCTTGCCGAGCATCACGAACTGGCCGGTCACTGGATCCCGCGCACCGAGATGCAGATTCGAGAGCCAACCTTCCCGGCGGCCGTTGCCCCACTCGGCGGCAAGCACGACCAAGTCGAGCGTGGTCGCCTCCTTCACCTTGAGCCAGTGAAAACCCCGTTGACCGGCCATGTAAGGAGCTGTCAGCGATTTGGCCATGACCCCTTCGTGGCCGGCCGCCAATGATTGCGCCAGAAAGCGCCGGCCTTCCTCGGCCTCCGACGTGAGCAGGCGCGGGATGACAGCCGTCGGCGCAATCTCGGTCAGGAGATGAGTCCGGTCTTCGTACGAACGAGTGAGGAGCGACTCGCCGTTTATATAGAGCGCATCGAACATGAACGGCGACAAGGGAATCGATGCCTGCATGTCCGCGACATCCTTCACGCGGCCGAGCCGGCGCATCGTGACTTGAAACGGCTGGGGTCGGCCGTCGGCGCGCAGCGCAATCGCTTCCCCATCGAGGACGGCTTCCCGTGCGGGGAGGCGCCGGACGCACTCGACGAGTTCAGGGAGCCGTACCGTCACATCTTGCAGCTGCCGCGTGAACAGGCGCACCTCGTCGCCGCCTTTGTGGACCTGTATGCGGACCCCATCGAGTTTGTATTCGAGCGCAGCGTGGCCGAGGCGCTCCAGTGCGGCATCAATGTCCTCGGCGGTTGCCGCGAGCATCGGCGCGACCGGCACGAACAGGCGCAGCGAATAGCGTGCGAGCCCTGCAGCGCCGTCTGTGAGCGCCGCGGACGCCAGTTCGCCGATGGTTGGCGCAAACATGAAAGCCTGACGTACATCAGCCGGCGGCAGTTTGGCTGCGGTGGCGATCGCTTCGAGAAGCACGCCTTCGAGCGCCCCCTGCCGCAGTTCGCCGATCAGCAATTGGGAAAGAAACCGGCGTTCGCCAGGCCGTGCGCGATGGAAGAGCGTCCTAAGCTCAGCGATGCGTCGCTCGGTGGAGCCAG
>DASVBB010000177.1:0-5174 GCA_036376045.1 Nitrospira sp. | reverse complement strand
GTAACAAGGCGTAGACGGGAGAGGAGTCTTGGACGGATCGCTGGGCAAATTCCGGAGCGGCCATCCGGATCAGACCACCGAACAGGAGAAGCCAACCCACGAATGTGACAAGGGCAGGCCAGCCGCGCATCCAACGATTATGAACTCGGACGATCGAAAGGCCGGAAACAAAGAGCAAAGTGCCATTGAGGTACACGACAGGTGCAGGATTGTTTGCAAAGATAGGAAGATTCATTGCCTCGGATATCGATATCGCAATAAGTGTAGGGCCGATCAGCTCCGCAAGATGTTTTGAACTGGTCACCTCAACCTCTTTTCTCCGGCCTCACGTGCATGTTTTTCGATGAGTGGGAAAAAGATCGCGGAATTCTACTCCGCTGGGACAAATTGGTCTATCACCCTCAGAAGGGGTCTATCGCGGTGTGAGGTGCGATGAGCGGTGGGCGACGGTGGAGGGAGCGGGGAGGCGAGATCGAGCCGGCCCGCCCCACGAAATTGTCCCAGGCCCCATTTGCTTCCGTGTTCGGGGCTTTTGCCCTAGACAACTTCTTCGGGTCTTACGACTTTCATCAGTTCAACTGACCTCACCCGCAAAGATTCATCCTTCCGTCGGTGTTCCCGCCCTGGTAAGCTCCCGTCTCTCAGGTAGGTCAATGCCATCATGCGTCTAGTCGAAAAACTCGGTCTCGTCCTGTTGGTCACGCTCATTGGGCTCGGCAGCCTGCTCGTCTATCTGCAGACGCCACACGGTTTCCGTCACATCATTGTTCCATTGGCTGCAAAATTCACCGGAGCCAGGTTCGAGGTCCGTGACGGCATGCTCACGCTTGCTGGGTTGCTCCGCATCGAGGGCTTCCGATACGAAGATCCCGCGTTGGGAGTCACGATCGATGCAGAACGGCTTTCACTCCGAGCCGCGTGGTGGTCGTTCATGACAGGGGCGATACCGCGGATCGACGACCTCGAACTGCAGCAGGCTCAGATAGGGATCGATATGACGTTGAGGGCGTCTGGCACACCTGAAGCGGAGAATGGGCAGACGCGGGCGCGCCCGGCCCTGGTCGCCATCGAAAGGGCTCGGTTGGAGGACCTGACAGTGATCGTCGATCAGGCCGACCATCGGATCACGGGGCGGGTCTCCGCACTGTTGAACCGGCTCGGACCTGGACAGTCCGGGAACGTGACGCTCCGGACCGATTTTCTGAGAGAACGCAAGGGCATCCCAGACCTGTTGGGCACATTCGACCTCAATCTGCCCGTCGAAATCGCGGCCGACGGCTCCTCAATCACGTGGAACGGGTCCAACCGTCTCTTCCTCAGAACCAGCGCTGGTGCTCTCGATCCAATCGATCCTGAGGTCGTCCAGGTCGAGCAGGCGCTCGCCGGCACCTATCAACCGGCATCGCAGCGTCTGAGGGGGGCTTCCCACCTCGCGATCAGCCGGGCTGGAACGAAACTGGGAACGATTGATGTGACTGGTGAGAGGGACGGGGAAAGTCGCCCAACCGTGACCGATGCCTCCCTCACATGGACCGATGTCACAGGCGGCTCCCTGGATCTCTGGTTGCGCGAGGCCGCCGGCCCGCATGTGCAGTCTGGCCGGTTCAATGCCCGACTCCAAGTGCATAGCGAGGGGAGCCGGACGTCCCTGAAAATGAACGCGACCGGCTCCGATGTACGACTCCGGGCCGGCGAAAGCGAGGTGAGTCCGCCGGTCGAGCTCTCGGTAGAGCACGTCGGATCGTTTGATTCCAGCACGATGGTCGTGACCATGGAGATGCTGACCATCAATGTCACCGATGGGGGGAGGACGCTCCTATCGGGAGCGCTCGATCGTCCTGCCTTGCTCAATCTCGCTCGGCCGGAGAAAGAAACGGGACGGGCAGAGCCGGAACCCCAGCCGACTGTCTTCTCTCTGTGCCTGGCGCAATCAGACATCAAGGATCTCCGTCCCTGGCTTGCATTGCTGGGCCGCCACATGTTGCGGGTGGCTACCGGCCGGTTAGAAGGCGGACTCGTCATCTCGATGTACGACCAGGGGGCGACCATCGATGTAGTAGGCCGTGTCAAAGGCACCGGGATTCTGGTGCGGAGTGAATGGAGCGGACGGACCGGCAGAGGACCATTACAGTTCGTCACTGAATGGAAGTCGAGACTGACCGGTATGCAGCACCTGAAACTTGACCCAGCGACGACGACGATCAGTCTGAAAGGCAAGCAGGTCGCGGCGCTGCATGCGGCCGGCGAATGGCGGCTCGGCGATCCGAAGGGGCTCACCGCGGTGAGTGGCAACATGACGCTGACCGGTTTGCCCGGCGACAATCTGAATCCGCTGCTTGCGTTGTGGAGTGAGATCACCATCGCACGGGCGCAGATCGATGGTTATGCCGAGTTCGCGGTCGACGAACGCGAGGTACGATGGAAAGTCGATCTGCGTCACCGCGGTCTTCAGCTGCACATGCCGGCGACGGCGTTCGATGCGCCGCCGTTGAATCTCGACATCGAGCAGACCGGCAGGGTGGACCGAGCAGGGCGGGTACTCCGGCTGGATCGGATGCACATGCAGGCGGTCGAGGGACTGCGGCCTGTCGTCACGGCCGCGCTCGATCGGCCACTCACGCTGAGCCTCGTGCGGGGAAAGAAAAAGGATAGCGCCAATTCGGATGCAGCGGCGGACGAAATATCACTGAACCTCAGCGTCAACCGTTTGGGGGTGCATCAGGTCCGTCCATGGATTGCCATGACCGGCAGTCAAGTATTGGCCGGGGTCCGTGGCGGAGTGTTTGACGCTGACGTAAAGGTCCGCCTCAAAGGCATCGATGATATCGCCGTTGCCGGTCGCGTGGATGTGGACCGAGTCACATTCCAGCGCGAAGCAAAGCATTCAGGCGTTCCCGTCACGCTGGAAACCGAAATTCGTGCCTCCATTGTCGGCGGCTCGCGCATGTCCGTCGACTCCTGGACAATAAGAGCGCTGGATCGCAACCAACAGCTCGCGCAGGTGCGCCTCACCGGATCGGTCGATGTTGGAGGTGCAACGGACCTCGTGCTCGATGTCAACACCGCCGACGTGAGCGACCTCGTGGACCGGCTGGGTCTTTTAACCGAACGGCAACATAAGATGATCTCCAGAGGCAACCTCACCGGGGATATTCGAGTCGTTGGGGCAGGCCCGGACCAGCCGCTGACGATCAAGGCTGGCTTGCGAGCCGCGAAGCTGCGCATACGATTGGATAAGACTCACAAGATCACAAGGACATTCGGTGTCCTGGCCGAGATGGAGATAGACGGCGCCAGGACAATGGCCGACATCCAGCGCATCGAGGTCAGCATCGAATCTGACGGCACCTATGCGGGTACCCTTCTGGTCAGCGGCAGGTGGCCGCTGACTGACCAAGCCACAATGACGTCGGTCGCATCCATGAACGTGACGGTGAAGGAATGGGATAGCCGGCCGCTCGTCGACTTCCTGGACATCCTTCCTGGCCGCGAGCCAGGTCCCTTAATGGTAAGTGGAGCGCTGAATGTTGCTCAGCGAGCAGGTGGAAGGACGATTGTCGTCCAGGGAAGTGAAACTGTTGGACCGATCAGGGTCGCGGTGAAAGGTCGGACCGACCCTGAGCCAGCCACAATTCATATCGAGCACCTCGTGACACAGAGCGGAGGCGAAATTCAGATCGCGAAACTCTCCATGAACTCCGAGCGGCCGATGGGACGGGCGGACCAGGTGATGATGAAAGGGATGGTTCGCTCGGGTCTCCGGCCCCACTTAGAACTCCGTGGGAGCGTGGACGCGCTCGACGCAGATTGGTACGCTGCGTTACTGGCACAGCCTACGAGCGAGACCCCCGAAGAACAGACCACCACTGGAGCACCGCCCCCATTAAAAGAACCAAAGGCCGGGTTTGGTTTGCCGCTGGATCTCGACGTCGATCTTGCGATCGGGACCCTGACGTATCGGAACCTGCCAATCGGAGCGGGAAGACTGCTCGCGAACGGAGACGGGCAGAGTATGCACGCAACGCTGGAGCCGACAGGAGTGGCAGGAGGCTCGGTGCAGGGGACATTCGCGATTGTGCAGAAGGACGGGCAGCAAGACATCACCTGGGACGCGAAAGGAAATGCGTTAGATCTCAGTCTTTTCTTAAAAGCGCTCTTTAACGAACCAGAAAGTCGAATAACCGGTCTCGGCAGGTTCACAACCTCTGGAACAGGTCGCGGCCAGGGCGAGGTGTTGCGTAATAGTCTGAGCGGCATCGCAGTGTTCGACGTCGACAACGGCCGGTTCGCTAAGTCGCCCGTGATGGAGTTCCTCGCAAAGCAGACCCGCATCGAGGAGTTCCAGGGTGCGGAATTCAAGACGTTCCATGCCGAGCTGCACATCAAGGAGGGATGGATGCATCTGAACCAAACCCGCGCCGTCGGCTCTATGTACGCGGTCGAGGCCGAAGGGAAGATCGGACTGGACGGCCAGCTCGACGCTCAAGTTTTTCCGAAAGTCGGGCCTACCTTCTCCAAGCACGTCACGATTCGATGCCTCGATCAATTCGCGAAGGCTTCGGACGGTTTCACCATGTTGCCAGTCAGCGTCACAGTGAAAGGGACAGCGGGAAATCCCCAGTACGGAACGAGTGCTGGCGCCTTCAAACGCGAGGGGGGAGAGCTTTTAGGGGTGATTGCGAACCTATTGACCGGCTGCAAAGGCGGCGACTCCGCGAAAAGCCCGACTCAGGAAGCAGGAAACTAACACATCGCAAGCCGCACGTGAGCGCCATGACACCACGCTTTAGGTCTCCAGGCATTGAACACACGTCATCCATGTGCGGGGTCTATCGCGGTGTGAAGGTGCGAGATGTGGTGAGGAGGCGAGAGGGAGGGAGGCGAGATCGTGCCGGCCTGCCACGCGCGTTGGGTGATGATGAGTGTCACGATGAAGCGGTTATATGGCAAGCGGGAACCGCGAAAATACGCGGTTCCCACCTGCTGAACAATGTGAAAGAGCCCGATGACTAGGCTACCAACTTGGCGAGTTTCGGCGAAACTGCCGCCACTAACGCCACATGAACTGTCAGTACCGGAAACACCAACACACTTAGGATTTGAAGGAACAATTTCATGATGCCTCCTCCTTTTGAAATCAGCTTACCACCCAGATTTTGTGAGGACAACCCGTG